>NZ_JBHTTQ010000005.1:0-171408 GCF_042794475.1 Streptomyces sp. NPDC056527 | reverse complement strand
GTCCGGCGAGACCGCCGGACAGCCCCGGGCCCCGAGGGGGCTCAGCGCTTGAGCATGAAGGTGAAGTCGCCGGAGAGCCTGCCGTTCAGCCGGACCGCCGCGACGACCTTCCCCGCCGTGATCAGTCTCTCGACCTCGGCCCGCGAAAGGCCGCACCCTTCAGCGATCAGTCGCACCGGCCGGACGGGGATCCGCGCCGCGAAGCGGACCGAGACGTCGAGGACCTCACGTTCCAGGTGATCCGATCCGCCGGTGTCGAGGCGCCAGGCGTCCTCCCAGTCGAGGGCGATGCGGTTACGGCGTCGCACGGCCGGATCCTGGAACAGCTCGGCCGCCAGACGCGGGTCGTTGTCATGCAGGCGGTCCAGCAGCTCGGGTCGTACGGAGCGCACGTTCACCCGCTCCAGGACCGTGAGCTTCGCCGTCTCCCCGCAGGTGGTGCAGAGCACGAGGAGCCAGGCGTCGATGAGCTTGTGGTTCGCGTTGACGCGAAACCTGCCGTCGGCCCGGAAGCGCTCGGACGCGCAGGTGTGGCAACGGCGGATGACGAGCGGCAGGCAGGTGGGCATGACCACCCAGCGATTGAGCACAGAAGTACACCGGTTTCAGTGAGAAGTCCGCAGCAAGAAGGAGCGCGGCGCGGAAGCGCGACGCGCGACAGATCAGCTCTCGGGAGGTCTCACAGGGTGTACAACGGAACGTCCTTGCCCAGACGACGTGGTCGGCAGCACGGTAGCGGTGAACAGCGCGCCGTTCCACCGGATTTCGGGCGGCCACGGACCCGATCACCGGGCGAGCTCGCGCACCGGGGCGAGGGCCGGGGCCGTCGCTCGGGTGACGGCCACGGCCCTCGCCGGATCAGCTCACGAGATGGACGGCCAGTCCCGCGATGAGCGCGCTCGACACCAGCGCCGTCGCGAGCCGTCCCCGGGGGCCGGTGAGGCCCCGCCCGAGCAGCGCGCCGCCCGTGGCCAGGAAGAGCTGCCAGCTGGCGGAGGCGACCAGGGCGGCCAGCACGAAGGCCGTACGGTCCAGGGGTGTGGCGGGACCCGAGGGGCCCGTCGCCAGGATCAGGGCCACGAAGTAGATCACGGTCATGGGGTTCAGGATCGTGATGCCCAGGAACGTGACGAAGGCCCGTAGCGGCGTGAGGGGACTGCCCTGGTCGTCGCGCGTCGCGAGGTTCCGCGCGCGGTAGGCCCGTACCGCGGTCCATGCCGAGCGGGCCGCCAGGCCCACCAGGACCACTGCCGAGACCCAGCGCAGTGGGGCCATGACCGGAGCGAGGAGGGGCACGAGCGCCGAGCCGCCCAGGACGGCGATCACGGCGTAGAGACCGTCCGCCGCGGCGACACCGAGGGCCGCGCCGGCCCCCGTGCGCCAGTCGGTGCGCGCCGTGACCGCCACCAGATAGGCGCCGACAGCGCCGACCGGGATCGCGATTCCGTAGCCGGCCAGCAGGCCGGCCACCACCGCGGCGGTCACGCGACGGAACGGGTCGCGCCTCCGGGGGAGCCGGGCTGCTGCTGTCGGTGGTAGGCCGCGCCGTCCTTCGTACGGGTCAGGTGGCCGCCGACGACGAGGTAGCGGCGCAGGGCCGGAAAGTCCTCGTGGACGGTGAGCAGCGCCTCGTTGACCTCGCGCTCGGTGTACGAGCGGGCGGGGGCGAAGAGCGACTCGGCGAGGTGCGCGAGGAGCGCCTCACGGCGGGCGGGCCGGCGCGGGATCGCCTTCAGACGGCCGTCGGCGGCGAACAGGTCTGCGGTCATGCGGTGCAGCCTGGCCGCCGGGGCGCCAGGCTGCAAAGGGTTTTCGGGAGACCCGTCCGCGAGGGTTTCCCGGCCGGCCGCTACTTGAGCACGACTTTCACCGCCGGTTCGATCCTCGGCACGATCGGCGGCATCCCCTCCTCCTGGAAGATCGGCAGCGCCTTGTCCACGAAAGCCTGAAACGCCTCCGCCGACTCGAAGAAGTCGACCACTCGCCAGCCGCCCGAGCCGTCGGGGCCCGCCGCGTGGGCGAGAAAGCCCTCGGGCGGCCACCAGGGCGCGCTGGTGACCCTCTCGGTGGTGCGCTCGTAGAGTTCCTGCGTGCCGCCGGGATCTCCACGGTGACGATGACGGCCATGATGCTGCTCCCGTGCGTGGGGGATGGGATCCAGACCAGCACACCAGCCGCTCCGCTCCCCCGCTCGGCGAGGAGGGCCGAACGAGCGCCCCCGCACACAACGTTGCGACGGCCACGCGCTCAGCGGTAGATGAGGAGCTCCTGCTCCGTCGCGCCCGTCAGGGTGTAACGGGTGCGGACCAGCGGGCGGCCGGCGTAGATGCGGATCAACGTGGACGCCTCGCCGTGGAAGCGCGCCGGCAGGCGGCCCGCGATCCTGTTGCCGAACGAGACCGGCGCCGGGCGGTCCGGCAGGACGCCGAGGAGCGCCGGCGTCTCCCGCTTGCGGCTCGTGACCGAAAGGAGCGGGAGCGCGAGCTCCAGACTGGCGCCGCAGTACGCGCCCGGGGCTCCGAGCGCCTCCCGTACGTCTCCGGCGTGGACCCACTCCCCCAGCGCCACGGCGTCCAGCGTGCCGTCCGTCTCCGCGATCACCGGGCCGGCCTCCGTGAAGCCGCGCTCCAGTTCGTCGAGGATCCGGCCGAGCGGCCAGGACTCCCGCTCTGCGACGTCGGCCGCGTTGGCCTCCGGCAGGAAGACGCCCTCCTCCAGGCGGCCCTCGACGATCCGGACGAGGGCCGCCGCGCAGTGCGCGAGCACCTGCCGCACCGTCCAGCCCGGGCATGCGGTGCGCAGCTCGAACGACGGCTCCGGAGTGCTCCGCAGCAGTGGCATCAGCGCGTCCCGTTCCGTCCGCAGCAGCCGGTCCGGGAGCCATGGATCACGTGCGTACGCCATCAGTAGCGGTAGTGGTCCGGCTTGTACGGGCCCTCCACCGGGACCCCGATGTACGACGCCTGCTCCGGGCGCAGCTCGGTCAGCCGCACGCCCAGCGCGTCCAGGTGAAGGCGGGCGACCTTCTCGTCCAGGTGCTTGGGCAGGACGTACACGTCCGTCGGGTACTCCTGCGGCTTGGTGAAGAGCTCGATCTGGGCCAGGGTCTGGTCCGCGAAGGAGTTCGACATCACGAACGACGGGTGCCCGGTCGCGTTGCCCAGATTGAGGAGCCGGCCCTCCGACAGCACGATCACGACCTTGCCGTCGGGGAACGTCCAGGTGTGGACCTGCGGCTTGACCTCGTCCTTGACGATGCCGGGGATCCGGGCGAGACCCGCCATGTCGATCTCGTTGTCGAAGTGGCCGATGTTCCCCACGATGGCCTGGTGCTTCATCCTGGCGATGTCCGACGCCATGATGATGTCCTTGTTGCCGGTCGTCGTGATGAAGATGTCGGCCGTCTCGACGACGTCGTCCAGGGTCGCGACCTGGTAGCCGTCCATCGCCGCCTGGAGCGCGCAGATCGGGTCGATCTCCGTGACGATCACCCGCGCGCCCTGGCCGCGCAGCGACTCCGCCGAGCCCTTGCCGACATCGCCGTAGCCGCAGACCACGGCCGTCTTGCCGCCGATCAGCACGTCCGTCGCCCGGTTGATGCCGTCGACCAGGGAGTGCCGGCAGCCGTACTTGTTGTCGAACTTCGACTTCGTCACGGCGTCGTTCACATTGATCGCCGGGAAGAGCAGCGCACCCTCGCGGTGCATCTCGTACAGGCGGTGGACACCGGTCGTGGTCTCCTCCGTGACACCACGGATGTCGGCCGCGAGCGCCGTCCAGTCGATCGACGTGCGCCGCAACAGCTCCAGTACGACCCGCAGTTCGTCGTTGTCCGCCGTCGACGGGTCCGGGACCTCGCCCGCCTTCCGGTACTCCACACCCTTGTGGACGAGAAGCGTGGCGTCACCGCCGTCGTCCAGGATCATGTTGGGTCCGGCGGCGTCCGGCCAGGTCAGCGCCTGCTCCGTACACCACCAGTACTCCTCCAGGGTCTCGCCCTTCCAGGCGAAGACCGGGATCCCGGCGGCGGCGATCGCCGCGGCCGCGTGGTCCTGGGTCGAGTAGATGTTGCACGACACCCAGCGGACCTCGGCGCCGAGCGCGACGAGCGTCTCGATCAGGACGGCCGTCTGCACGGTCATGTGCAGCGAGCCGGTGATCCGGGCACCGGCCAGCGGCCGGGCCTCCGCGTACTCCCGGCGGATCGCCATCAGGCCCGGCATCTCGTGCTCGGCCAGCGTGATCTCCTTGCGGCCGAAGCCGGCGAGCGAGATGTCGGCGACCTTGTAGTCGGTGAATGCGTCAGACATGGGCAACGCTCCTTGATCTCTGAATCGTTCGGTGGATCTCCGGGACGGCCCGCGACTCGGCCACGGAATGTCCGTCGCCGCCGTCATCGCCGACCCCCCGCGTTGAAGTAGCTCGCCTCCGGGTGGTGGACGACGATCGCGTCCGTCGACTGCTCGGGGTGCAACTGGTACTCCTCCGAGAGCTCGACCCCGATCCGCTCGGGCCGGAGCAGGTCGGCGATCTTGGCCCGGTCCTCCAGGTCGGGGCAGGCGGGGTAGCCGAGCGAGTAGCGGCAGCCCTGGTACTCGGTGCGCAGCATCCCCTCGATGCCCGCCGGGTCCGCTCCCCCGATACCCCACTCCGCGCGCACCCGCGCATGCCAGTACTCGGCCAGCGCCTCGGCCAACTGCACGGACAGACCGTGCAGTTCGAGATAGTCGCGGTAGCGGTCGGCGGCGAACAGCCTCGCCGTCTCCTCGCCGATCCGCGAGCCGACCGTGACGACCTGGAGCGCGAGGACGTCCACCTCGCCCGAGTCCTCGGCGCGGAAGAAGTCGGCCAGGCAGAGGCGGCGCCCCCGCTTCTGGCGGGGGAAGGAGAAGCGGGTCCGCTCGCCTCCGTCCTCGTCCAGCACGATCAGGTCGTCGCCCTTGGACACACAGGGGAAGTAGCCGTGCACCACGGCCGCCTCGAGAAGCCGGTCGGTCTGGAGCCGGTCCATCCACCCACGCAGCCGCGGCCGGCCCTCCGACTCGATCGTCCCGGCGTCCTTGAGCCCCCACTGGCCCTTGAACAGGGCACTCTCGTCGAGCCAGGGCGCGTACTCGGCGAGCTGGATCCCTTTGACGACGCGCGTGCCGAGGAACGGCGGCTCCGGCACGGGAAGGTCGCCGGCCACGTCCGAACGGCCCGCCGGCTCCGGCTCCCGTACCTCCAGGACGGGCATGTCCCGCCGGGGCACGCGGCGCTGCTTCAGTTCCGGGAGCACGGCCCCGGGCACGCCCCGCTTGACCGCCATCAGCGCGTCCATCAGCCGCAGGCCCTCGAAGGCGTCGCGGGCGTAGCGGACCTCGCCCTCGTACAGCTCGTGCAGGTCCTGCTCGACGTACGCCCTGGTCAGCGCGGCGCCGCCGAGGATCACGGGGAACCGCGCGGCCAGTCCCCGGCCGTTCAGCTCCTCCAGGTTCTCCTTCATGATCACGGTCGACTTCACCAGCAGGCCGGACATGCCGATGACGTCGGCGCGGTGTTCCCCGGCGGCGTCGAGGATCGCCGAGACCGGCTGCTTGATGCCGAGGTTCACCACGTTGTAGCCGTTGTTGGACAGGATGATGTCGACCAGGTTCTTGCCGATGTCGTGGACATCGCCGCGGACGGTGGCCAGCACGATCGTGCCCTTGCCGTCCGCGTCCGACTTCTCCATGTGCGGCTCCAGACACGCCACCGCCGTCTTCATGACCTCGGCGGACTGGAGCACGAACGGCAGCTGCATCCGACCCGAGCCGAACAGCTCACCGACCGTCTTCATCCCGTCGAGCAGGACGTCGTTGACGATCTCCAGAGCCGGCCGCCCCTCCAGGGCATCGGCGAGATCGGCCTCCAGGCCGTTCTTCTCGCCGTCGACGATGCGGCGCTTGAGGCGCTCCTCCAGCGGCAGCGCGAGCAGCTCCTCGGCCTTCCCCGCCTTCAGGGACTTCGCCGTCGCGCCCTCGAACAGTGCGAGGAAGCGCTGAAGCGGGTCGTAGTCCTCCCTGCGCCGGTCGTACACGAGATCGAGGGCCGCCTCGACCTGCTCCGGCTCCAGACGCGCGATCGGCAGGATCTTCGACGCGTGCACGATCGCCGAGTCGAGCCCGGCCTTCACGCACTCGTCGAGGAAGACCGAGTTCAGCACGATCCGCGCGGCCGGATTCAGCCCGAAGGAGATGTTGGACAGCCCCAGCGTCGTCTGGACGTCCGGGTGCCGGCGCTTGAGCTCCCTGATCGCCTCGATGGTGTGGATGCCGTCCCGTCGGGACTCCTCCTGCCCGGTGCAGATCGTGAACGTCAGGCAGTCGATCAGGATGTCCGACTCCCTGATGCCCCACGTCTCCGTCAGATCGGCGATGATCCGCTCCGCGATCGCGACCTTCGCCTCGACCGTGCGGGCCTGGCCCTCCTCGTCGATCGTCAGGGCCATCAGCGCGGCCCCGTGCTCCTTCGCGAGCGCCGTGACCTGCGCGAACCGGGACTCCGGACCGTCGCCGTCCTCGTAGTTGACCGAGTTGACCACCGCTCGGCCGCCGAGCTTCTCGAGCCCGGCCCGCAGCACGCCGACTTCGGTGGAGTCCAGCACGATCGGCAGCGTCGACGCGGTGGCGAACCGCCCCGCCAACTCGGCCATGTCCGCCGTGCCGTCCCGGCCGACGTAGTCCACGCACAGGTCGAGCATGTGCGCGCCCTCGCGGATCTGGTCGCGCGCCATCTCCACGCAGTCGTCCCAGCGGCCGTCCAGCATGGCCTCGCGGAACTTCTTCGAACCGTTGGCGTTCGTCCGTTCACCGATCGCCAGGTACGAGGTGTCCTGCCGGAAGGGCACATGGCTGTAGAGCGAGGAGGCGCCGGGCTCCGCGACCGGGGTACGCGGCGGAACGGCCGCGCCCCGCACCCGCTCCACGATCTCGCGCAGATGCTCCGGGGTCGTCCCGCAACAGCCCCCGACGAGCGCGGGGCCGTACTCCCGTACGAAACGCTCCTGGGCGTCGGCCAGTTCGGCCGGCGAGAGCGGGTAGTGGGCGCCGTCCGAGGTCAGTACCGGCAGTCCGGCGTTGGGCATCACCGACACCGGGATCCCCGCGTGCCGCGACAGATACCGCAGGTGCTCGGCCATCTCCGCCGGGCCGGTCGCGCAGTTCAGCCCGATCATGTCGATGCCGAGCGGCTCCAGCGCGGTGAGCGCCGCCCCGATCTCCGAGCCGAGCAGCATCGTGCCCGTCGTCTCCACCGTCACCTGCACGATCAGCGGCAGGTCGAGCCCGCACCACTCCAGGGCCCGGCGGGCGCCGACGACGGCCGCCTTCGTCTGGAGCAGGTCCTGCGAGGTCTCGATCAAGAGGGCGTCGGCGCCGCCGCGCAGCAGCCCCTCCGCGTTCTGCCGGTACGCCTCGCGCAGCGGCTCGTACGTGATGTGCCCGAGGGTCGGCAGCTTCGTGCCGGGACCCATGGAACCGAGGACCCAGCGGGGCCGGCCGTCGCGGGCCGTGTGGGCGTCGGCGGTGGTACGGGCGATCCGGGCGCCGGCCTCGGACAGCTCGTAGACCCGGTCCTCGATGCCGTACTCGGCGAGGGCGGCCAGGTTCGCGCCGAAGGTGTTGGTCTCGACGCAGTCCACACCGACGGAGAAGTAGGCGTCGTGGACGGAGGCGACGACGTCCGGCCGCGTCACGTTCAGGATCTCGTTGCAGCCCTCCAGGTCCTGGAAGTCGTCCATCGTCGGGTCGGCGGCCTGGAGCATGGTGCCCATCGCGCCGTCGGCGACGACGACCCGGGTCGCGAACTCGTCCCGCAGCGACCTCCTCATGACAACCCCCTGAGATGAACGAGCAGTTCGGCCGTGCAGCCCATGCCGTACGTCGTCCTGATCCGGTCCAGGAGCGGTTCGCGGTGCAGCCGGTACTCCTGCGTCCCCATGTAGTCGAGGACGGTGGCGGCGACCGCGCAGCCGAGCCGCGCCGCGCACCGCTCCGGCACGCCCCACGCCGTACCGGCGAGGAACCCGGCGCGGAAGGCGTCCCCGACACCGGTCGGATCGACGACCCCGGGCGCCGGCACCGCCGGCACGGCCAGGGTCTCCCGGCCCTCGCCGCGGATGCGGACACCGGCCTCGCCGTGCGTGGTGACCCAGGCGCCGACCCGGCGCAGGACCTCCGCCTCCGACCAGCCCGACTTCTCGCCGAGAAGGGCCGTCTCGTACTCGTTGGAGAACAGCCACCGCGCACCGTCCACCAGTTCCCGCACCTCGTCCCGGCCGAGCCGCGCCAGCTGCTGCGACGGGTCGGCGGCGAACGGGATCCCGAGCTCGCGGCAGGTGCGGGTGTGCCGGAGCATGGCCTCGGGGTCGTCCGGGGAGACCAGGACCAGATCCAGACGCCCCGTCCGGGCGACGACCTCCCGCAGATCGATCTCGCGGGCCTCGGCCATCGCTCCGGCGTAGAAGGTGGCGATCTGGTTCTGCGCCCGGTCGGTGGTACAGACGAACCGGGCGGTGTGGAGCGACGCGCTGACGCGCACCGAGTCGGTGTCCACACCGTGGTCCTTCAGCCAGATCCGGTACGGCTCGAAGTCGGCGCCGACCGCGCCCACGAGGACCGGGCGCAGTCCGAGGACCCCGAGCCCGAAGGCGATGTTCGCTGCCACTCCGCCGCGCCTGACCTCCAGGTTGTCGGCGAGGAACGACAGGGAGACCCGGTCGAGCCGGTCGGCGAGCAGCTGCTCGCTGAACCAGCCGGGGAAGGTCATCAGATGGTCGGTCGCGATGGATCCCGTGACAGCGATGCGCATTTCCTCAGACTCCTTCGGCCTTGCTCGGCTCCGGAGCGCTCGCGGCCGTCCTGAGTGCGTCCACCCTGTCCGTCCGCTCCCAGGTGAAGTCCGGCAGTTCGCGGCCGAAGTGGCCGTACGCCGAGGTCTGGGAGTAGATGGGGCGCTTCAGGTCCAGGTCGCGGATGATCGCGGCCGGCCGCAGGTCGAAGACCCTGCTGACGGCGGACTGGATCGCCTCGTCCGGCAGCGTGCCCGTACCGAAGGTCTCCACGAACAGGCCCACCGGCTCCGCCTTGCCGATCGCGTACGCGACCTGCACCTCGCAGCGCCGCGCGAGGCCCGCCGCGACGACGTTCTTCGCGACCCAGCGCATCGCGTAGGCCGCGCTCCGGTCCACCTTCGACGGGTCCTTGCCGGAGAACGCGCCGCCGCCGTGCCGGGCCATGCCGCCGTACGTGTCGATGATGATCTTCCGGCCGGTCAGGCCGGCGTCGCCCATCGGACCGCCGACCTCGAAGCGCCCGGTCGGGTTCACGAGCAGCCGGTAGCCGTCGGACTCCAGGTTGACGCCCTCCTCGGCGAGCGCCTTGAGCTCCGCCTCGACGACGAACTCCCGGATGTCCGGGGTCAGCAGCCCCTCGACGCTGATGTCGGACGCGTGCTGCGACGACACCACCACCGTGTCCAGTCGTACGGGCCGGTCGCCGTCGTACTCGATGGTGACCTGGGTCTTGCCATCGGGCCGCAGATACGGGACGGTCCCGTTCTTGCGGACCTCCGTCAGCCGGCGCGCCAGCCGGTGCGCCAGCGCGATCGGCAGCGGCATCAGCTCGGCCGTGTCGTCGCAGGCGTAGCCGAACATCAGGCCCTGGTCGCCGGCGCCCTGCGCGTCGAGCGCGCCCGGGGAGCCGCCCTCGACCCGGCTCTCGTACGCCGTGTCCACACCCCGGGCGATGTCCGGCGACTGCGCGCCGATGGAGACCGACACCCCGCAGGAGGCACCGTCGAAGCCCTTGACGGAGGAGTCGTAGCCGATGTCGAGGATCGCCTCGCGCACCAGCTTCGCGATCGGCGCGTACGCGGTGGTGGTCACCTCGCCCGCGATGTGCACGAGCCCGGTGGTCAGCAGCGTCTCCACCGCGACCCGCGCGCCGGGGTCGTCGGTGAGCAGCGCGTCGAGGATGGTGTCGCTGATCCGGTCGGCGATCTTGTCGGGATGTCCCTCGGTCACCGACTCCGAGGTGAACAGGCGCCGGCTGCTCATGCCTGGCCCACCTCCTGGCGCGTGTCCGCGAAGAAGTGGGTCCCGATGGCGGCGAGGGTCCGGATCTCGTCGACCTCCAGGGTCTCCATCCGGATCGACCGGCCGCTCTCCTGCTCCAGCAGGAAGACGAACTCGACGAAGGACAGCGAGTCGATGAGACGGTTCTCGATCAGGTCGAGGTCGGGGGCGATGTCCTCGCGCTCGGGGTGACGCTCGAGGATCCAGTTCTTCACCTGCTGCAGGCCGTCGGCCATGGTTGCTCTCCTTTTAACTACGGGGTACGGAAGGGGTGGGGGGCGCGACGATGATCGGAGCGGCGACCGCCACCGCGTAGTCCACGTCGTGGCTGATGGACACGGTGATCTCGGTGATGCCGGACTCGGCGGCCATGTCGGCCGCGCTCCGGTGCAGCTCCACCAGCGGCCAGCCGCCTTCGGAGCGCCGTACGACGATGTCCGGCCAGGGCAGGAACCTGCCCCTGACCCGGAGGGTCTTGAAGGCCGCTTCCTTGGCCGCGATCCGTCCGCACAGGCTCAGGACGTCCAGCCCGGTGGAGGTGCGGCAGTCGGCGAGTTCGCCGGGGGTGAGCATCCGCTCGAAGAACGTCTCGCCGTAGTCGGCGAGAAGCCGGCGGACACGGTTGACGGACACGATGTCCATGCCGAGGTTCGCCCAGCCCAGGCCGCCCGCCGGCGGGGCGGCAGGTCGGGCCGGCACGTCAGATCACCGGCCCGGCCGCCACGCTGACGTCACTCGCGTCGGCCGGCATCCGGGCGTTCGCGTCGAGGACCGCCCGGGTGGCCGCTTCCCAGCCGCCGTGGCGCCGCGTCAGCGCCGACAGCCAGCGCTCCAGGCCGAAGGCGACACAGCTGGTGAACGCCGGGCCGCCGGTCGACGCCAGCGTGATGCCGCAGCGCTCGCCGAAGAAGTTGCGGTGCGTGTTGACCGAGGCGATCGCCAGGTCCTCGTACAGGAACTCGTGCTTCACCGGGGTGAGGCGCTGGAGCACCGCCTTGGATCCGCCCTTGTCGAAGAAGGGGTCGCACGCGGCCTCGCGGCGCAGCGGCAGGTCGAGTGCCGCGGCGAAGGAGTGGATGCGGTCGGTGAAGTCGGCGAGATGCGTCTCGGCGTGCTCCCGCCCGCCGATGGCGACGATCTCCCGCATACGGAAGCCGAGTTGGCGCCGCATCCCCTCGTAGTGGGTCTCCTTGCGGAAGCACCAGGAGCAGATGGTCACCAGCGTGTCGTCGGCGACCTGCCGGCCCTGGTGGTCGAGGTAGACGGCGTAGCAGGACGCCGAGGGCAGTCCGAGCGCGGCGGGTTCGAGCGCGTCGCACGGAAAGCAGCCGGTGTCGGAACAGAAGGCGGAGGTCTCGCGGCGCTCCAGGTCGAGCGGGGCGGCGACGACGGCCTGGTGGGGGAAGTTGTCGTAGTAGTCGAGCCGGGCCAGGTCGGCGGCCGGCAGCAGCGGGGGCATGGTCATCGGGCGCGCGCCCGCGGTCACTCCCCAGCTCTCGAAGGTGTCGTCGAGCAGCCGCAGCAGCGCGGTCGCCTCGGGGCCCAGGGACGGCAGTCCCCTGGTCTCCCCGGGGGCCCCGACGCTCGCGGGGGTCGTCACGGTCATGGTGGATTCACCTCTCGGGTGCGACGGTCCGGCGGCCGTCAGACGACGGGCAGGGTGTCGTCGGAGAAGATCCCGGTCTTCAGGAAGAAGGCGAGCGGCTTGCGGATCGCCTTGCGCTCGTACGGGCGGCGGCGCTCGTCGGCGACCAGCGCGTTGCGCAGGGCCAGGGGGTCGGCGACGCCGGCGTCGCGGTAGACGTGCGGGTTGTAGAGGGAGTTGATGCTGTAGACGACGTACCGCTTCAGATACGCCTCGACCTCGGCGACCCGCGCGGCGGGGACCGCCTCGCGCATCCGGCTGAAGAGCAGCGAGACGAGCTCGCGGCCGAAGGCGATGTGGCGGGACTCGTCCTGGTGGTGGATGCGGTTGACCTCGCGGATGGTGCGGCACAGGGAGTCGTCCTGCGCCATCCGCATGTTGTAGTGGTCGACCAGCTCCTCGAAGAACAGGATGCGGGCGAAGACCAGGAAGTTCTCCACCTCCGGCTCCCAGGCGGAGTCGGCGCGCATCGCGGTGGAGCCGTAGATCTTGTTGCCGTAGCGGCGGCAGAACTCGGCGAAGAACCACATGTGTTCGTTCTCTTCGCCGATGAAGTGGTGGAAGAAGTCCGAGGGGACCTCGAAGCCGGGCATGTGGATGCGGCCGACGACCTCGATGAGGAGCTCGCGGATGCCGTGCACGTTGAGGCTGTAGAAGTTGATCGACTCCCACTTCGACAGCTTCTGGATCGTCTCCTCACCGAGCTCGTCGTAGTACGGGGTGCCGTGGACGGTGAGGAGCTCCGGCGTCATCCACAGCTGGTTCTCCTCCAGCCGGTCGGGCCAGTCGAACTGCTGGTAGGGGTTGTAGTACTCCTCGATGGAACGGGAGCTGAGCCGCTCCAGGACCTCCATGAACCGGTCGGTGACGGGCAGGGGGGCGCTGACGCCCATGAGAACTCCTAAGGACGGGGAAGCTGACTACGGCCGGACTTCGTAGACCGCGTTGACCGGGGTCTCGGTGGCGCGGCGCCAGCGGGTGAAGCCGGCCTCCTCGGCGATGGCGCGGAAGGCCTTCTCACCGGAGTGGTTGCCGAGCGCGTGCGGGCCGCGCTGGGCGACCGCGACGGGCAGGCACATCACGGCGGACAGGGCCATGAACATGCGCGCGGCGGGGGTGTTGGTGTCGATGTCGGCGGGCGAGACGTTCGACTCGACGAGCATCCAGGTACCGTCCGCGTCCAGGGACTTGTGGACGTGCCGGGCCGCCGCGACCGGGTCGCCCATGTCGTGCAGGGCGTTGAAGAAGCAGACCAGGTCGTAGCCGGAGCCCGGGTAGTCGTCGGCGGATGCGACCTCGAAGACGACCCGGTCGGACAGGCCCGCCTCCTCGGCGAGCCGGCGGGCGATGGAGATGGCCTCTTCGGAGTAGTCGAAGCCGTGGATGGTGGCCTCGGGGAACGCCTCGGCGATCAGCAGGGTGGTGTGGCCGACACCGCAGCCGACGTCGGCGACCGTCCCGCCGGCGGCGAGCTTCTCCGTGACCTGGTGCAGGGCCGGCAGCCAGTCCGGTACGAGCTTGTGCTCGTACGTGGGCTGGAAGAACGAGCCCATGCCGGTGTCGAGCGCGGCGTCGTGCTCGGCCCAGCCGACTCCGTCGCCGGTGCGGTACGCCTCGACGAGCAGGTCCTCGGTGGCGTACAGCGCCTTGAGGGCGGTGAAGAACCCGGCGGCGAAGGTGACGGCCTTCGGGTCGGCGAGGACCTCGACGTGGTCGGCGGGGAGCGTGTACGTGGCGGCGCTCGGGTGGCGCTCGACGTATCCGGCGGAGAGCTGGGCGTGCAGCCACTCCTCGATGTAGCGGGGGTTCGTGCCGGTCTTCTCGGCGAGCTGGACGGAGGTGAGCGGGCCGGACTCGGCCAGCGCCCTGTAGAGGCCGAGCCGCTCGCCGAGGGCGACGGTCAGACCGCGGACCGCGGCACCGGCGTCGGTGATGACCTTCTGGTGGAACTCGTGGGCGCTCATGCGGGAGTCTCCTCTCGGGTCGGGGGGCGGCCGGTCGCGCCTCGGACGCCGTGGTGGTCCGAAGGGCCCGCCGCCGGGCGGATCGCGGCGGTCACGCGACGAGCCCCGAGCCGGTGCCGGAGGCTCCCGGCAGGTCGCAGGTGAACAGGAAGGACCGCGGCACGCGCGGGACGTTGCGCGGCGGGACCGGGTAGGGCCAGCGGTCGAAGTCGGCGCCGTCCTCACCGGGCTGCCTGACCTCGCGTACGTCCCAGCCGCAGGCGACGAGCAGGGCCTCGGGCTCCTCGGTGCCGAAGAGCCACGGATTGCCGTCCTCCCGCAGCGCGCTGAGGAACGGGCGCGACAGCGGGTTCTCCAGGGCGGCCCGGGAGATGACGTCGCCGAGGAGCACGGAGCCGGGTGCGGCGTGGGCGGAGAGCGTCGAGATGAGGGTCCGTACGGCCTCTTCGGGCAGGAAGAACAGCAGGCCCTCGACCACCCACAGGACGGGCTCGTCGCTCTTCCAGCCGGCCTCCTTCAGGGGGCCGGTCCAGTCCTGGGTCAGGTCGACCGGGACGGTGATCCGGGTGCGGCCGGCCGGCAGGGGCTCGTCGGCGAGCATCTTCGCCTTGGCCTGCAGGAGCGCCGGGCGGTCGAGCTCGTAGACGGTGACGCCGTCGGGCCAGGGCAGGCGGAAGAAGCGGGTGTCCATCCCGGCGGCGAGGAAGACGACCTGGCGGATGCCGCGCTCCTCGACCGCGCGCACGATGGCCCGGTCCAGATAGGTGGTGCGGATGGCGAGGAACGGCACGGTGCCGGCCCCTGCGTAGCGCTCGAGCAGCTCGAAGCCGATCTCGTCGGCGACGGTGCGCGCGTAGGGATCGGCGAACAGCCGGTCCTCGCGCTCGGTCTCCAGGGCGCGCGCTGCGGCGGTCCACTGGGCGGTGCGGGATACGGCCTCCACAGGAGGTCCCCCTTCATGTGATGGAGAGATGCGGACGGCCGTGTTCAGGCACTCACGCGCGCACAGGCGACGGGGTCCTCGGCCGCGGGCATCGACGACAGATGTGCGGCCCCGGACCCGGCGGGACGGCGCCGGAAGATGCTGTGCAGGATCATGCTGAACACGGCCGTCCCGTCGGCGGCCACGAGCGTGCACCGCGGCTTGACGGTGCCGGTGGCAGGATTGAACGGCGACGGGGTGGAGCCGAGGATCTCCACGCGGGCGGTCAGGACGTCCCCGGGCCGTACGGGACGCACGTAGCGCACCTCGTCGATTCCGGGCGATCCCATGCAGGCGCTGTAGGCGAGCAGCCCGTCCACATAGCGCCGCATGAACAGGGCCTGGGTGTGGAAGCCGCTCGCGATCAGCCCGCCGAACTGCGAGCGCGTGGCGAGCTCGGGGTCCGTGTGGAAGGGCTGCGGATCGAAGCGCCTGCCGAACTCCAGCACCTCCTCCGTGGTGACGGTGACGGTGCCCAGTTCATGGACGTCGCCCGGCCGGAAGTCCTCGAAGTAGCGCATCCCGCGCCCCCCTTGACCTAAAGGATGGTCGTTCCCTGACGTTCTCTGGCATCACCCAATCTACGAATGGCTCATTTATTTTGTCAACCCAAAAGAAGACTCATGTGCCCCCAGCCGCCCGGGCCTTCACCTCCGCCGAGCGCCTGCTCGACGTCCCCCCACAGGTCCTCGACGTCCTCGATGCCGACGGACATCCGCACCAGACCGGCGCCTATGCCGGCCGCCTTCAGCGCCTCGGCGTCGAACTCCCGGTGGGAGGTGGACGCGGGATGGGTCACGAGCGTCTCGACGCCCCCCAGGGAGAGCGCGAGCCGGGCGATCCGTACCCGCTCGATGAACGCCCGGCCCGCCTCCCGGCCGCCCGCCAGCTCGAAGGAGAGCAGCCCGCCACCCCCGGAGAGCACCTTGCGGGCCGTGTCGTACGAGGGGTGGCCCGCGAGCCACGGATGATGGACGGCCGTCACGTCCGGGCGGGCCGCGAGCCGCTCGGCGAGGGCGGCGGCGTTCGCGCAGTGCTCCCGCATCCGCAGCGGCAGCGTCTGGAGCCCGCGCAGGGTCAGCCAGGCGGCGAACGGGTCGGCGCAGGCGCCCAGTTCGACCGTCCGCGGCCACACCGCGCGCCGCAGCCCTTCGTCGGCGAAGACCGCGGCGCCGCCGAGGACGTCGGAGTGCCCGGAGAGGTACTTGGTGGTGGAGTGCACGACGATGTCCGCGCCGAGCTCCAGAGGGCGGCACAGGACGGGCGAGGCGAGCGAGTTGTCGACGAGGGAGGTCACGCCGAGGCGCCGGGCGGCCGTCAACAGACCGGGTAGCTCCGGGACTTGTCCGGTCGGATTGGCGATGGTCTCCAGGACGAGCAGCCGGGCCCCGCCCGCGGCCGCCTCCTCGAACTCGGCGACGTCGTCGCCCGAGACGAAGACGACCTCGATCCCGTACCGCTCGGCGAGATCCGACAGGACGGCGTACGTCCCCCCGTACAGGCACCGCTGCGCCACCACGCGGTCGCCGGGCCGCAGCAGGGCGAGCAGGACACCGCTGATGGCGCCCATGCCGGAGGCGAAGGCAAGGGCGGACGCACCGCCTTCGAGCCCGGCGAGGGTCTGCTCCAGGGCCCGTACGGTGGGATTGCCGCGCCTGCCGTAGACGTACGGGCCGTCGGGGCCCGCCATGGCCTCGGCGAGCGCGTCGGCCGAGGTGAAGGCGAAGGCGGAGGACTGCACGAGCGGCACGGAGAGCGGCCGACTGCCCTCCTCGGGCGGCTCGTTGACGACGTGGACGGCTCGGGTACGGATGTCCATGGATCGCTTCCTCTCTCGCATACGAGAAAAGGGGCCGCCCGATGTCCTGTGGACGGACATCGGGCGGCCCCTCGGTCGGCGCGGGCGCGCCTCACGCGGAGACCTTCTCCCCCTGCGGGGCGGGGGCGGGCTCGGCGGCGAGGGACTTGTCGCTCTTCATGACGAGGAGCGTGATCACACCGCCGACGGCGGCGATGATCGCGGCGCCGATGAAGGCCGCCGAGAAGCCGTCGGTGAGGGCGGGCAGGTTGCCGATCCTGTCGGCGCCCTGGGACATGGCGACGGCGGTCAGGGCGGCCAGGCCGAGGGCGGAGCCCACGTTGTAGGTGGTGTTGACGATGCCGGACGCGAGACCGGCCTGCTCCTGCGGGGCGCCGGCCATCGCGGCGATCATCGCGGGGATGTAGGCGAGGGACATGCCGAGCGCGGCGACCAGCGAGGCGGGCAGGACGTCGACGAGGAAGCTGCCGGTCGGCGGGACGGCCGCCAGCCAGACGAGCCCGGCCGCGAGGACCAGCAGACCGCCGGCGATCAGCGGCTTGGCACCGAACCTGCCCATGAGGCGGGCGGTGATGGCCGTCATGAAGATCATCAACAGGACGGTCATCGGGAGCAGAGCGGCACCGGAGGCGAAGGCGCCGTAGCCGAGGACCTGCTGGAGGTAGAGGTTGAGGAAGTACCACATCGGGATCCACGCGGCGCCGAGCAGCGTCATCGCCAGGTTGGCCGAGCCGAGGCGCGGGACGCGCCACACGCTGAGCGGCATGAGCGGCTCGCGGACCGACTTCTGGATCACGAAGAAGAGGACCAGCAGGGCGGCGGCGCCGACCAGTTCCAGGACGGTCGCGGTGGCGCCCCAGCCGACCTCGGGGGCGCGGACGACGGCGAACACGGCGAGCGCGAGACCGGCGGTGACGGCGACGGCGCCCAGGATGTCGACGGAGCCGCGGCGGGACTCGACGGCCGGGAGCAGCTTGGTGGCGGCGAGGGTGGCCAGACCGATCGGGATGTAGATGATGAAGACCCACTGCCAGCTCATCCACTCGGTGAAGACACCGCCGAGGAAGACGCCCGCGGTGCCGCCGGCGGGGGCGGCGGCGCCGTAGAGCGCCATCGCCTTGCCGAGCTCCTTCGGGTCGTGCATGAAGAGCATCATCAGCAGGGTCATGGCGGACGGCGCGATGAGCGCACCGCCGACGCCCTGGACGGCGCGGCCGACGATCTCGACCCAGGCGGTCTGCGCGGCGGCGGCGACGACCGAGCCGGCGATCATGACCGCCCAGCCGGAGACGAAGATCTTGCGGGCGCCGACGAGGTCGGAGAGGCGGCCGCCGAGGAGCAGGAGCCCGCCGAAGACGATGACGTAGGCGTTGAAGATCCACTGGAGCTCGCTCTGCGAGAAGCCCAGGTCCTTCTGCATCTCGGGGAGCGCCACGCCGATGATCGAGGTGTCCATGATGACCATGAACTGGGCGGCGGCGAGCACGACAAGTGCCCACCAGCGCCGGGGATTGACGGTTGACATTGCCCTGCTCCTTCTCTCGCACATACCCCTAGGGGGTACCTTCGCGGAGCACCGTAGCATACCCATGGGGGGTATGTAAGGCCGTGATGAAGGGGGAGTTGGAACGCGAGCTTCCAGGGCCGCGGGGCGGCAGAATGCAGCCATGACCGAAGCCCCGGATCCCGCCCTGCTCCAGCGCTGGAACGCCACCCTGCGCGCCGCCCGCACCGGCCACGAGGGCCCGGACCCCACCCCGTACGGCCGGAATCTGCTGGCCCGCTGGGCCGAGCCGCAGCGCAGGTACCACACCGTGGACCATCTGCGGGCGGTCCTCGACCGCATCGACGAACTCGCCGATCAGGGCGGCGAGGGCGGGGAGTTGGAGCTGGTCCGGCTGGCCGCCTGGTTCCACGACGCGGTCTACCGGCCGGAGCGCTCGGAGAACGAGGAGCGCTCTGCGGTGCTGGCCGAAAAGGCCCTCACGGAAGTGGGGCTCACCCCCCACGAGGTGGCGGAGGTGGCCCGCCTGGTCCGCCTGACGGTCACCCACGACCCGGCGGACGGCGACATCAACGGCGAGGCCCTCTGCGACGCGGACCTGGCGATCCTGGCGACGGACGAGGATACATACGGGGGGTATGTGCAGGCGGTCCGCGAGGAGTACGACTTCGTCCCGGAGGACGCGTTCCGCCAGGGCCGAGCGGCGGTCCTGCGCCAACTCCTCGCCCTGCCACGCCTGTTCCGCACCCCCTACGGCGCGGCGGCCTGGGAGTCGCGGGCCCGCCGGAACATGGAGCGGGAGCTGGCGGGCCTGGAGCCCTGACGAAAACCCGCCCGATCTTCGTACAACTTTCCGCCGTTTCGTGAGTCTCCTCGGGTGGCGCCTGGTGCGCCCGCATACTTCTGTTTCATCTGAGGGGGAACCTCACGTGCCTCACGCACGCTCGACCCGGCGTCGGCTCCTGGCCGCCGCCACCACCGTCCTGGCCGTCACGCTCGGGGCGGGCACACTGACCACCCTCCCCGCGAGCGCCGCCGATACGGCGACCGGTGGGACGGCTTCGCGGACGGACGCCACGAACGCCGCCGCGCCGATCCCGTTCCCGAAGGACGCCAGGCTGACGGAGGCCGGGCTGACCGGCTTCTTCTCGCGCGCCAATGGGACGTCCGACCAGCGCTGGACGCACTTCGCGGACGGTTCCTCGCGGGGCCTCGGATGGTGGAACTACCTGCGCTCCTCGCGGACCACGGACTACCTGGTCTCCGACGAGCAGAGGCTGGTCACGCTCAAGAACCTGAGTACCGACGCCACGCTCAAGATCCGCGTGGGGCTCGAAGCCGACGGCATCATGTACGCCGGCTCGGCCGGGCACGCGGCCTTCACCAAGTCCGCGAAGGGCACGAACCTCCGGATGCACCGGCTCGACACGGAGGGCGGCACGGTGGACGTGACCGGCCTCCCGGCCGACGCGACCAGCATCTACGTCGCTCCCGGCACGCCCGAGGACGCGCTCGTCACCTTCACCGACGGCACGGCGAAGAAGTGGGGCCTGCTCGACCTCGCCACCGGCGCCCTCGACGAGATCCACGACCGGACCGCGGGCTCGGCGGGTGGCGACATCGCCGTCTCCGAGAAGCACGTCGCCTGGACCGAGGGCGATGAAACCGGACTCCCGATGGTGTTCCTCCTGGACCGCGCCACGGACAAGGTCCAGGTGATCCCGATCGACACAGCCTGGACGAGCGACCTCCAGATCGGCCTGGTCGGCGGCTGGGTCGTGTACGGCGAGGCGGGCGGAATCTCCAACGGCGACGTCAACCCGCTGTACGCCCTCACCGCGTACGACCCGGCGACCGGCGCGAAGGTCAAGCTCCTCGACCACCTGACCTCGTCCGCCGCCGCCCCCGACGGCCTGTACGTGCGCGGCGGCAGCGTCGCCCAGGGCGAGGGCCTCTACAAGATCACGACCGGTGCGGACGGGGCTCCCGCCGTCGGCCTGGTGGCGACCACGGGCGAGCCCACGCACGTCGTCATCGGCGCCAACGACATCCCCGCCACCGTCGACCTCGACCAGAACGGCGGGAAGGCAAGCTTCACCTGGGCGGTCTCCCGGACCAGCGTCGAGGTGAACATCACCCTGCGCCACGTCCGCACCGGGCTGACCCGCGAGTTCGTCCGGAGCCACCCGTACACCCCGAGCGTGACGGTCGACTGGAACGGCCAGATCGGGCCCGACTTCACCAGCGCCTACAACGGCGACTACACCTGGCAGATGACCGCGCGGCCGCTCAACGGGATCGGCCCGGCCACCAGCGCCTCCGGCACGTTCAAGGTCACCCGCAAGGCCGCGCCGCACGACTACGACGACAACGGCTCCCCGGACATGCTCTCCCGGGACGCCTCCGGCACGCTGTGGCGGAGCGACACCTACTTCCACGAGGACATCGGCCAGCTGACGTCCACGGAGCGCACGTCGGTCGGCACCGGCTGGAACGGCCACACCCTGATCGAGGCCGCCGGCAACCTCGGCGGAGCCGCCCACGCGGACATCGTCGGCCGTGACACGGCCGGAGTCCTGTGGCTCTACCTCGGCAACGGCGACGGCACCTTCGCCACCCGGTACAAGGTCGGCTCGGCCTGGAACTACAACAAGATCGCCGCCGGAAGCGACCTGAACGGCGACGGCAAGGCCGACCTCGTCGCCACCGACTCCACCGGCGCCATGTGGCTCCACAAGGGCACCGGCGACTGGCGCGCCCCCTTCGAGAGCCGCGTCAAGATCAGCACCGGCTGGAACGGCTACAACCAGATCACCGCCACCGGCGACATCGCCGGAGGCGCCGCCGGAGACCTCGTCGCCCGCGACCCCTCGGGCGTCCTCTGGCTCTACCTCGGCAACGGGGACGGCACCTTCGCCACCCGGGTGCAGATCGGCTCCGGCTGGGGCGAGTACACGCACCTCGTCGGCATCGGCGACGGCAACCGGGACGGCCGCGCCGATCTGGTCGCCGTCGGCCCGAAGGGCCAGTACTTCTACCAGGGCACGGGCAACTGGCGCGCCCCGCTGGGCGGCCGGCAGCTCGCTTCCCTGCCGTACGTCGGCGACGCGGGCAACCACGTCGCCTGACGGCACCCGACGCCGGTCCGCTTCACCGCGGGGCGGACCGGCGTCCGCATCCTGAGACACCCCGCACCGGGGGAATGTCAGGCACAAACCACAGGTTGACGCATGTCATGCCGTCAACCTCTGCCGAGCGCACCGCACCCCCGACCGCCCCCCGTATGCCCCTGGCCGTCTACATCCTCGGCCTCTCCGTCTTCGCGCTCGGCACGAGCGAATTCATGCTGTCCGGCCTTCTCCCACCGATCGCCGACGACATGAACGTCTCCATCCCCCGTGCCGGTCTCCTCATCTCGGCCTTCGCCATCGGCATGGTCGTCGGCGCCCCGCTGCTCGCCGTCGCGACCCTCCGGCTCCCCCGCAAGACGACCCTGGTGACCCTGATCACCGTCTTCGGCCTCGGCCAGATCGCCGGCGCCCTCGCACCCAACTACGCGGTCCTCTTCGCCTCCCGGATCGTCAGCGCGCTCGCCTGCGCCGGCTTCTGGGCGGTCGGCGCCGCCGTCGCCATCGCGATGGTCCCCGTCGGCTCGCGCGCCCGCGCCATGGCGGTCATGATCGGCGGCCTGTCGATCGCCAACGTCCTCGGCGTCCCCGCCGGCGCCTTCCTCGGCGAGCACCTCGGCTGGCGCTCCGCGTTCTGGGCCGTCGGTGTGGCCTCCGCCATCGCGCTCGTCGGCGTGGCGACCCGGATCCCGCACATCCCTCTCCCGGAGACCAGGCCCCGCCTCAAGCGCGAGCTGGTGATCTACCGCGACCGCCAGGTGCTGCTCTCGATCGTGATCACCGCGCTCGCCGCGGGCGGCGTCTTCTGCGCGTTCTCGTACCTCGCCCCGGTCATCACCGACGTCGCCGGCATCGACACCCGCTGGGTCTCCGCGATCCTCGGCCTCTTCGGCATCGGCGCGCTGATCGGTACGACGATCGGCGGCCGGGTCGCCGATGCCCACCTCTTCGGGGTCCTGCTCACCGGCATCACGGCCTCGACGGTCTTCCTGGTCGCCCTGGCCCTCTTCGCCTCCAGCCCGGTCGCCGTGATCGCCCTGTCCTTCCTCCTCGGCGTCTCGGCCTTCTACACCGCGCCCGCCCTCAACGCCCGCATGTTCAACGTGGCCGGCGCCGCTCCGACCCTCGCGGGCGCCACGACCACCGCCGCCTTCAACCTCGGCAACACCGCGGGGCCCTGGTTCGGCGGCACGGTCATCGACGCGGACTTCGGCTTCGCCGCGACCGCGTGGGCCGGAGCGGCCATGACGGTGGTGGCGCTGGGGACGGTCGCGCTCTCGCTGCGGCTGCACAGGTCCCGCTCGCGCGTGGTGGCCACCTCCACGCCGCAGCGGGAGAAGGCCGTATCGGCCGGCTGAACAACCGGTCGGGGCCACCGGGTGAGCCCACCAAGGCCACCCGGGCGGGCCCACCGGGGCCCGTCGGCTACAGCGGGTCGGACTCCGTCTCCCGCCGCGGGAACTTGGGCCGCCGCAGCCCCGCCTCCGTGATCCGCCGTACGAGTTCCTTCGAGCCGATCTCGACCGCGCCGGCCGCCACCGCGTCCGCGTAGCGGTCCGACGGGATGTCGTAGTGGTCGCGCTCGAAGGCGCGCTGCGGGGCGCCGATCCTCGCGGCGAAGGCGTGGAGCTCCTCGTGCGAGACGTCGCTGACGAGGTGCGACCACATGCGTCCGTGGCCGGGCCAGGTCGGCGGGTCGATGAAGAGGGTCACCTGAGGGCCGCCGTCACGTCAGACCTCCGACCGGGGCGACGACCACGCCCGCCTTGCCGCAGACCCAGTGCGGGTCCGGGCCGAGCTCGGGTTCGACGTCCAGGGCGTGCGGGTCGCCGGAGGAACAGACCGGGCAGATGGGCCAGCGGCCGTGGCGCTCCAGGAGCGCGTCCTGCACGTCCTGGGCGACGAGCCCGGCGACGTACGTGATGCCCTCGGGCCACTGCTCCACCCACCACCGGCGATGGGTGACGGCGTCCTCGACCATCGACACGACCTCGGCCGCGGCCACGTCGCGCGCCGCCAGGTCGGCGAGGACAAGGGCGCGGGCGGCATGCAGCGCCTGCTCCAGGGGGTCGATGTCGTCCATGCACACATTGTCACCCGGCAAGCCTCCGGGACGAAGGTCCCGGCCGCATCCGGGACCATCCGGGACCGAAGGGGTCTTGACGCCCCCAGTCGCCGAAAATATCTTTCAGGTGTGACCAATGACGTGAAGGAAAGTTTCAGCGGCGGCCGGGTGGTCGGCCGGCCCGGCGGGCCCACCCCCGGACCCGCCCAGGACGCCCCACCCGCGCCGGCCGCCCTCGCGGCCAAGGTACGCACCCTCGCGCCGTCCATGACCCGCTCCATGCAGCGGGTCGCCGAAGCCGTCGCCGGGGACCCGGCCGGCTGCGCCGCCCTCACGGTCACCGGCCTCGCCGAGCTCACCGGCACCAGCGAGGCGACCGTCGTCCGCACCGCCCGCCTCCTCGGATACCCCGGCTACCGCGACCTCCGTCTCGCTCTCGCCGGCCTCGCCGCCCAGCAGCAGTCCGGCCGCGCGCCCTCCGTCACCGCCGACATCGCCGTCGACGACCCGATCGCCGACGTGGTCGCCAAGCTCGCCTACGACGAGCAGCAGACCCTCGCCGACACCGCCGCCGGACTCGACACCGTCCAGCTCGGCGCCGCCGTCGCCGCCCTCGCCGCAGCCCGCCGCATCGACATCTACGGCGTCGGCGCCTCCGGCCTCGTCGCGCAGGACCTCGGGCAGAAGCTGCTCCGCATCGGCCTCCTCGCCCATGCGCACAGCGACCCGCACCTCGCCGTGACCAACGCCGTGCAGCTCCGCTCCGGCGACGTCGCCATCGCCATCACCCACTCCGGCTCGACCGGCGACGTCATAGAACCCCTCCGCGTCGCCTTCGACCACGGCGCCACCACCGTCGCGATCACCGGCCGCCCGGACGGGCCCGTGACGCAGTACGCCGACCACATCCTCACCACCTCCACCGCCCGCGAGAGCGAGCTGCGCCCCGCGGCCATGTCGTCCCGTACCAGCCAACTCCTGGTCGTGGACTGCCTGTTCACCTGCGTCACCCAACGTACGTACGAGACGGCGGCCCCTGCCCTCGCGGCCTCGTACGAAGCCCTCGCCCACCGCCACTCCCCCCGCACCCGCTGAACGTCAACGACGACGTCCACGCACCGAAAGAGCCGCACGTGTCCTCTACGTACTCCGAGCTTCAGGCGCAACTGGCCACACTCACCACCGAGGCGTTCCGGCCCGAGCTCGCGGAGATCGACCAGCTCCCGACCCTCGACATCGCCCGCACCATGAACACCGAGGACCAGACCGTCCCGGCCGCCGTCGCCGAGCGGCTGCCGGCGATCGCCGCCGCCATCGACGCCACGGCCGCCCGCATGGCGCGCGGCGGCCGGCTGATCTACGCCGGCGCCGGCACGGCCGGCCGGCTCGGCGTCCTCGACGCCAGCGAGTGCCCGCCCACCTTCAACACCGACCCGAGCGAGGTCGTCGGCCTGATCGCGGGCGGCCCCACGGCCATGGTGAAGGCCGTGGAAGGCGCGGAGGACTCCCGCGAACTCGCCGCCGCCGACCTCGACGCACTGAACCTCACCGCGAACGACACGGTGGTCGGCATCTCCGCCTCCGGCCGCACCCCGTATGCCATCGGCGCCGTCGAACACGCCCGCGCGGCAGGCGCGTTGACGATCGGCCTGTCCTGCAACGCGGACAGCGAGCTGGCCGCCGCCGCCGAACACGGCATCGAGGTCGTCACCGGCCCCGAACTCCTCACCGGATCCACCAGGCTGAAGGCGGGCACGGCCCAGAAGCTCGTCCTCAACATGATCTCGACGATCACGATGATCCGGCTCGGCAAGACGTACGGAAACCTGATGGTCGACGTCCGCGCCTCCAACGAGAAGCTCCAGGCCAGGTCGCGGCGGATCGTCGCACTCGCCACCGGCGCACCGGACGAGCAGATCGAGACCTCCCTCGCCGCCGCCGACGGCGAGGTGAAGACCGCGATCCTGATGATCCTCGCCGACATCGACGCCAAGAGCGCCGACCAGCGCCTCACCGACTCCCAGGGCCATCTGCGCGCCGCCCTGCACGCGCAGCCCTGAAAGAAGCCGGAGCCGGTGAAGGTCTGACACCGCGCGACGCGCCGTGACGCGAGGGCGGCTCCCCCGTGCCGGGGGGCCGCCCTCGTCGTCACGTCGTCCGTTTCGGCCGTCAGGGGACGTTCGGCGTCGTCTCGCAGGACGGCGTCGCGACGTCCGTGCCCGCCTCGCCGTCGCAGGTGTCGGGAGTTCCGGCGCCCCCGTCCAGGACGTCGCGGTTCGGACCCGCGAGGAGCCGGTCCGCGTCGCCGCCGCCCCTGAGGATGTCGCGCCCGCCCACCGTGCCGACCGTGGACTCGATGAAGAAGTCGGCGTTGTCGCCGAGGATCCGGTCTTCGCCGCCCCTGCCCTCCAGGATGTCGTTGCCGGCGCTGTCGGGCGGAGTGGTGTTCACGGAGCTGTCGCCCAGGAGGATCTCGTTCGCGCTGCCTCCGACGATCCGGTCGTTCCCGGAGCCCGTGGACGTTCCCGCCGCCGCGTTGTGGTCGCCGATGGCGAAGAACCCGCCGTCGGCGCCCAGGTCCAGGACGTCGTCGCCGCCGTTGCCGGTGGCGTTGCCCTGCGCGTTGCCGTCGCCGATGAGAATGTCGACGCCGGGTCCGCCGCGCATGACGTCGTCCCCGGCACCGGAGGCGTCGGTGACGGTGGCGGCGGAGTCCCCGTTCATGTCGTCGTCGCCCTCCCCGCCGTCCATCAGGTCGTTGCCCCCGCCGGAGGCGCTGGTACCTCGGCTGTCACCGGCCGCGACGTCGTTCCCGGGGCCACCGAAGATCTGGTCGTTCCCGCCACCGGTGGCCCTGCCGGCGGGAGCGAAGCTGTCCCCGCCGAGCCGGTCCTCGCCCGGGCCGCCGAAGACCCGGTCGTTGCCGCCGCCTTCGGCGTCGCCGGTCAGGGCGAGCACATCGCCACGTACGTTGTCGCCGCCCGCCCCGCCGTCGACCTGGTCGTCGCCCAGCCCTCCGGCGACCGTGTCGTTCCCTCCCAGGGCGCAGATCAGGTCGTTGCCGCCCAGTCCGTCGATGACGTCGGCGACCTCGGAGCCGACGATCACATCGCTTCCGGCCGTGCCCAGGACGGTGCCCGAGCCGGTGATGGTCGCCGGGACTCCGAAGCAGGTCGGCGGGGCCGCGGACGCGGCGCCCGCCGGTAGACCGAGCGCGAGGAGCGCGCCCAGGGTCAGTACGGTCGGGCCCATGCGGTGGGGTGGGGACATACGAACCTCCAGTGCGGGGGCGCTCCACCTGCGGTCACATGCAGTGATCACAAACGGGGCGATATGTCACGGAACGTATGACACCGCGTGTCGCCCTGCGACCGGGCTGATCGCATTCGGGTGAGCCGCCACCCCTCGGCCGCACGGAGCCACCCCTCGGCCGCACGAGGCCGCCGCTCAGTTCGCGCAGTACGTGTCGGAGGCCGGCCGCTCGCCCGTCCGCAGGAACGTGGTGACGGCCCGGTCCCCGCACGCGTTCCCGTTCCCCAGGTACATCCCGTGCCCGCCGTGGTCGACGCTCACCAGTCGGGCGCGGTCGCCGAGGGCCCGGCGCATCTTCAGCCCGGCGACGTACGGCGTGGACGGGTCACGCAGGCTCTGGATCATCAGGATGTTGGAGGGCCCCCGGTCGGTGATGCGGGTCGGCTTCTCGGAGGGAGCCTTCCAGAAGGAGCAGGGCGTGATGTTCGCCGGAAGGCCGGCCGTGAGAGGGTGGCGGGCCCGGTCGGCCGTGACGGCCCGCTGGTGCGCCGGGACGGAGCGCGGCCACTTCACGTCGTTGCAGATGACGCCGACCATGATCGCCGCGTCCTCGTCGGACAGCGCGTCGGAGAGCTGCGGCGGAAGCGTGGGCTTGCGGTCGGGGACCTGGGCGTCCACCACCAGACGGGCGAAGCCCGCGAAGGCCCCGTCGCTGTAGAGCGCGTTCTGGAGTGCCTGCCGCAGCACGTTCCCGGTCAGCGGTACGCCCGCCTTGGCCGACTCCCGCGGCTCGCGGTCCAACCGCTCCGCCAGCGCGATCACCAACGGACGTACGTCCTCCGGCCGCTCCGCCAGCCGCAGTCCCTCCTTCGCCCGGTCCGGATGCGCCGCCCAGGCCGCGAAGTCGGGGAACCGGTCCTCCGCACCCTCGCCCATGTACGCGAGCCAGCCCCGCGCCACCCGGCCCGGGTCCGGGTCGTTGCTGCTGTCGAGCACCCAACGATCGGTCCGGTGCGGGAACTTCTGCGCGTACACGGCGCCGACGTACGTCCCGTACGAGACACCCCACGCCGACAGCTTCTCCTCCCCGAGCGCCTGCCGGAACCGGTCCAGGTCCCGCGCCTGGTTCGCCGAGGTCATGCTCCGCAGCACGTCGCCCCCGTTGCGCGCGCACGCCTCGGCGGTACGCCGGGACCGCTCGACGTTCTCGTCGATCGAGCCGTCCGCCGCGGGCCAGGACCGCAGGGTCACCATCCACCGGTCGGCCTCGTCCAGCCCGCACCTCGCCTTCGCGCTCCCGCCCACCCCACGCGGATCGAGCGCCACCAGGTCGTACGTCCCGCCCAGCTCTCTGCGCAGGGCGTCACCCTTCGTCGTCAGCCGCTGCACACCCGAACTGCCCGGCCCACCCGGAATCACGGCCAACGTCCCGCGCCTCTCCTCGGGCCGCTCGCTGCGGATCCGCGACACGGCGAGGTCGAGCTGCGGCCCGCGGGGGTCGCTGTAGTCCACGGGCACGGTGAGCGTGGCGCACTCCTGGGTGGTGGGCCCGCCCTTCTGGGCGCAGTTCGTCCACGTGAGGCCGGGGGAAGCGGCGGACGCGGCGCGGGCGGTGGTGGTCAGGGGGGTCGCGGAGAGGGTGACGGCGACCGTGGCGGCGGAGAGAGCGAGAGCGGCGATCTTGTAAGTGGTCATGCGCCAAGCTTTGTTGACGGCCCTTCAGGATCACATCCGGCAGCCGGGCCGGTACGACGTGGGGCTACCCCCCTGCCGCCCCTCCCGCGCCCCCCACGACACGACCCCGCACGGCCCCGCACCCGCATCGGCGACAGCCGTCAACCGGGCGGCCGCACTCGCCCGTACATCACCATGTCCCGCCGCTCCCCGCCCACTTCCTGCCAGGACCGCAGCACCCCCTCCCGTACGTACCCCGCCCGTTCCGCCGTCCGGATCGAGGCCTCGTTCCAGGGCTCCGCGAGCAACTGGAGGCGCGGGATGCCCAGTTCACCGAAGGCCCACTCGGTCACCGCCGCCAGCGCCGCCCCGGCCGCGCCCTCGCCGCGGCAGGACGGGGCGATCCAGTATCCGAGGGTCGCGCGGCCCTCGGGGAGTTCGCGCAGCCAGAGGCCGATCATGCCCACGGCCCGCGCGTCCCGGCGGCGGACGATGACGAAGGGGTAGCCGATCGCGTTCTCCGCGCGGGCCCATTGGCGGCGGACGAACGCCTCGCCCTCCGTCTCCGAGTACACCGGCGGGACGGTGGTGACCAGGGGGATGTACGGGTCCGTCGACGCCTCCTCCAGGAGCGGCAGGTCGGCCCGCTCCCAGCGGCGCAGTTCGAAGGCCCCGGCCGCCAGCCGGGGAACGATGAGGCTCACATCGTCCGAAGGTACGCGGCCAGGCGGTCGTACTCCTCTTTCACCCCGTCCTCCATCCCGGTGGCCAGCGCCTGGTCCCGGATCTCCGTGGAGGGCCACAGCGACGTGCTGGTGAGGGCCGTGCCGCCGTCCGGGGTGTCGTCGAAGGTGAGGGTCACCAGCACGGGCGGGCCGGGCATCAGCTCGAAGTTCTCGGTGTAGACGAGGCGCTCGTTCCGGACGATCTCCTCGTACGTCCCCGAGAAGACGATCTCCTGTCCGTCCGGCGCCTGCTGGCCCCAGCGCCAGGCTCCGCCGACCTTGAGATCGATGTCGGCGACCGTCGTGGTCAGCGCGGCGATCCCGTACCACTGGCGGACGTGCTCGGGCTTCGTCCACGCCTCCCAGACGCGGGCGGGCGGGGCGTCGAAGGTTCGGGTGATGACCAGCTCGCGGTCGGTGGGTGTCGTCAGCAGCGTGATCATGGAACGCTCCCGCCGTGGGGGATCCGGCCGTGGGGACCGTCAGGGGTCCTCCCACCAGCATCACCCCGAACGCCCGAGGGCGGCACCCCCAGCAGGGAGTGCCGCCCTCGGTCGCGTACTGCGAGGAACTGCCGATCCGGAAGGATCAGAAGTCCATGTCACCGCCCGGCATACCGCCCGGAGCGGCCGCGCCGGCCTTCTCCGGCTTGTCCGCGATGACAGCCTCGGTGGTGAGGAAGAGCGCGGCGATGGAGGCCGCGTTCTGCAGCGCGGAGCGCGTCACCTTCGCCGGGTCGATGATGCCCTCGGCGATGAGGTCCACGTACTCGTTGGTCGCGGCGTTCAGGCCGTGGCCGACGGGCAGGTTGCGGACCTTCTCCGCCACGACGCCACCCTCGAGGCCGGCGTTGACGGCGATCTGCTTCAGCGGGGCCTCGAGGGCCAGCTTCACGATCGCGGCACCGGTGGCCTCGTCGCCCGAGAGGTCGGCCTCGAGCTTCTCGAAGACGTTGGAGGCCTGGAGCAGGGCCACGCCACCACCGGCGACGATGCCCTCCTCGACGGCCGCCTTCGCGTTGCGAACGGCGTCCTCGATGCGGTGCTTGCGCTCCTTGAGCTCGACCTCGGTCGCGGCACCGGCCTTGATGACCGCAACACCGCCGGCGAGCTTCGCCAGGCGCTCCTGCAGCTTCTCGCGGTCGTAGTCGCTGTCCGAGTTCTCGATCTCGGCACGGATCTGGTTGACGCGACCGGCAACCTGGTCGCTCTCGCCGGAGCCGTCGACGATCGTGGTCTCGTCCTTGGTGATGACGACCTTGCGGGCGCGGCCCAGCAGGTCCAGGCCGGCGTTCTCGAGCTTGAGACCGACCTCCTCGGAGATGACCGTGCCGCCCGTGAGGATGGCGATGTCGTTCAGCATGGCCTTGCGGCGGTCGCCGAAGCCCGGGGCCTTGACCGCGACGGACTTGAAGGTGCCGCGGATCTTGTTGACGACCAGGGTCGACAGGGCCTCGCCCTCGACGTCCTCGGCGATGATCAGCAGGGGCTTGCCCGACTGCATGACCTTCTCCAGGAGCGGGAGCAGGTCCTTCACGGAGGAGATCTTGGAGTTGACGATGAGGATGTACGGGTCGTCCAGGGACGCCTCCATACGCTCCATGTCGGTGGCGAAGTACGCCGAGATGTAGCCCTTGTCGAAGCGCATACCCTCGGTGAGCTCCAGCTCCAGACCGAAGGTCTGGGACTCCTCGACGGTGATGACGCCTTCCTTGCCGACCTTGTCCATCGCCTCGGCGATGAGCTCGCCGATCTGGGTGTCGGCGGCGGAGATGGAGGCCGTGGAAGCGATCTGCTCCTTGGTCTCGACATCCTTCGCCTGCTCGAGCAGGGCGCCGGAGACGGCCTCGACGGCCTTCTCGATGCCGCGCTTGAGGGCCATCGGGTTGGCGCCGGCCGCCACGTTGCGCAGGCCCTCGCGGACGAGCGCCTGGGCGAGGACGGTCGCGGTGGTCGTACCGTCACCGGCGACGTCGTCCGTCTTCTTGGCGACTTCCTTGACCAGCTCGGCGCCGATCTTCTCGTACGGGTCCTCGAGCTCGATCTCCTTGGCGATGGACACACCATCGTTGGTGATCGTGGGGGCGCCCCACTTCTTCTCGAGGACGACGTTCCGGCCCTTGGGGCCAAGGGTGACCTTGACGGCGTCGGCGAGCTGGTTCATCCCGCGCTCGAGACCGCGCCGTGCCTCCTCGTCGAACGCGATGATCTTGGCCATGTGAAGTGGTCCTCCCGGACATGGGGTGGATAACGCTCCAGGACCGCGCCGACGCCCGCGACGGACGGCCTGCGAGCCCTGTGGTTCCTTGCCCCACCTGGCCGCGGACCTCGTCTGCCCGATCCTCGTAAGCACTCTCACCTTCAGAGTGCTAACGCCAATGATTAGCACTCGGCCCATGCGAGTGCAAGCGACTCCCACAGATCGAGAGACGTCCGGGGCGCACGCCCCCTCCCCTCCCGCACACGCGCGAGGGGTCCGCATCCTGGTCAGGATGCGGACCCCTCGACGTAGAGAACGCGTGAGTGCGTACGTGGTGGCCGATCGCGCCGTGCTCAGACGGCGAGCTTGACCATGTCCGCCTGCGGACCCTTCTGGCCCTGCGAGATCTCGAACTCGACCCGCTGACCCTCTTCAAGGGTGCGGTAACCGTCCATCTGGATCGCGCTGTAGTGGACGAATACATCCGCACCACCGTCGACCGCGATGAAGCCGTAGCCCTTCTCCGCGTTGAACCACTTGACGGTGCCCTGAGCCATGCCTAACTCCCCTATTACTGGCCCTTGCGCGGGACCGCACTTCGCGGACCCGGGTCAGACCCTGCGCCGGAACGCGTCGACCGCGGCTGAATGTATCTGTCCAACTGCCCTCTGCAACAGGTCAATCGGACGAGAAATCTGGGCACGACGGAAAGGAGAATTAAGGCGAATTCACTGAATTCCGGGGCAAGTCGGGCCCGTCAAAGTGCGCAGAAGGTACACAACACTCGAACACTTTGGCTGCTTCTTGTCGGGCGCGGACGCATTCTCATATGCGTCTGGCACAAGCAGCGAAGGGAAGTCAGGGGGACTTCCCCAACTCTACCCCGCTCAACCATGCAGAATTGCCCCCTCCGCTTCTCCGGCGGAAGGGGCAATTCAGGTGACCGTGGGTAACTCCGGGGGCCCGTGGGGCGCGCTCCGGCGCGTCCGCGCCGGCTCGGCGCCGAGCGGGCTCAGCAGCCGCCGGCGACGGCCGGGATGATCGAGACGCCGGCGCCGTCCGGCGTCGCCGTCTCCAGGCCCTGCTCGAAACGGACGTCGTCGTCGTTGACGTACACGTTCACGAAGCGGCGCAGCTTGCCCTGGTCGTCCAGGACGCGGGCGGCGATGCCGGTGTGGTTCTTCTCGAGGTCGGCGATGACCTCCGAGAGCGTCGTGCCCTCGGCGGCGACCTCGGCCTGGCCGCCGGTGTAGGTGCGGAGGATGGTGGGGATGCGGACCTTGACGCTCATGGTGGTTCACCTTCGGGGCTTCGGGGCGGGGCTGAGGCCCCGGGACGGAGTCTGGGAGAGGGTGGGGGCCGCCGGGGCACCGGGCGGCCCCGGCACCCCGTCGGTCGCGGGCGTCAGCCCGCCAGGCCGGCTTCGCGGAACGCGTCCAGGCTCGGGCGGATCGTGGCGGTCGCCTGCGAGGTATCGGCCACCGCGTCCAGGGTCTTGAGGCCGTCACCGGTGTTGAGCACGACCGTGGTGAGCGTGGGGTCGAGAAGACCGGCCTCGATCAGCTTCTTCGTCACGCCGACGGTCACGCCGCCCGCCGTCTCGGCGAAGATGCCCTCGGTCTGCGCGAGCAGCTTGATCGCGTCGACGACCTGCTCGTCGTTCACGTCCTCCACCGCACCGCCGGTGCGGCGCGCGATGTCCAGGACGTACGGGCCGTCGGCCGGGTTGCCGATGGCGAGCGACTTGGCGATGGTGTTCGGCTTCTGGGGCCTCACGACGTCGTGGCCGGCCTTGAAGGCCGTCGACACCGGGGAGCAGCCCTCGGCCTGGGCGCCGAAGATCTTGTACGGCTTGTCCTCGACGAGACCGAGCTTGATGAGCTCCTGCAGACCCTTGTCGATCTTGGTGAGCTGCGAGCCGGAGGCGATCGGGATGACGAGCTGGTCGGGCAGCTGCCAGCCGAGCTGCTCGCAGATCTCGTACGCGAGCGTCTTCGAGCCCTCGCCGTAGTACGGGCGCAGGTTGACGTTGACGAAGCCCCAGCCCTCGCCCAGCGGGTCGCCGATGAGCTCGGAGCAGAAGCGGTTGACGTCGTCGTAGTTGCCCTCGATGCCGACGAGTTCACCGCCGTAGACGGCGGCCATGACGACCTTGCCCTGCTCCAGGTCGTGCGGGATGAACACGCAGGAGCGGAAGCCGGCGCGGGCGGCCGCGGCGCCGACGGCGCCGGCCAGGTTGCCGGTGGAGGAGCAGGACAGGGTGGTGAAGCCGAAGGCGCGGGCGGCTTCGAGGGCCTGGGCGACGACGCGGTCCTTGAAGGAGTGCGTCGGGTTGCCGGAGTCGTCCTTGACGTAGAGCTTGCCCGGCTCGACGCCCAGCTCGCGGGCGAGGTTGTCGGCCTGGACGAGCTTGGTCCAGCCCGGGTTCAGGTTCGGCTTCTCGGCGACGTCGGCGGGGACGGGCAGCAGCGGGGCGTAGCGCCAGATGTTGGCGGGGCCGGCCTCGATCTGCTTGCGCAGGGCCTCCGGGTCGCCGAGGGGCAGGTCGTACGCGACTTCGAGCGGGCCGAAACAGAGCTCGCAGGCGAAAATGGGGCCGAGGGGGAACTTCTCACCGCATTCACGACAGGAGAGTCCGGAAGCCGGACCGAGGTCAACCGTCGAAGTGGTGGTGGAAACAGTCTGTACAGCCATGGAGGCGAGGCCCTTTCTCCTCATCTTTCCCATGACGAACGTCGCCATGAGACGGATTTGGCACCTTCCCTAGCCGGGAGCCTCGCGGTCGCAGTGCTGACGACTGCGGACGAGACCGACTGGAGGGTTGCCGGGGCTTCAACGGGCCGTTTCCCTCTGCCCCTCTGGATGAGCGGTATTCGGTTGTAGAACGCAGGTGGCACCCCGACATGCATCGGGCATCTGCGTTGTTCAAGACTGTAACCGAAGGCCTGGACGCTTGAGATGGTCGTCCGAACCGCGAGATGGAGATCACGTTGCTGGATGAAGTGGAGCGCTGGCTGGCCCGGCGGTCCTGGTCCGTGGCAGACCGTCCGAGGGAGCAGCTGCTGACCGCCAAGCGGGGGACGACGGTCAGCGTCGTGCTGCCCGCGCTCGACGAGGAGGCGACGGTCGGCGACATCGTCTCCGTGATCCGCCGGGAGCTGATGTCCGAGGCGATGCCGCTCGTCGACGAGCTCGTGGTGATCGACTCCGGCTCCACGGACCGGACGGCGGAGGTCGCGGCGGCGGCCGGGGCGCGGGTGATGGCGCGTGACGAGATCCTGCCGCGGATACCGGCCGTGCCGGGCAAGGGCGAGGTGCTGTGGCGGTCACTGATGGTGACCAGCGGTGACATCGTCTGCTTCGTCGACGCGGATCTGCGGGACTTCTCGGCGGACTTCGTCACCGGCATCATCGGCCCGCTCCTCACCGAGCCCGACGTCGACTTCGTGAAGGCGATGTACGACCGTCCGCTGGCCGACGCACCAGGTCAGGGCGGGCGAGTGACGGAGCTGGTGGCCCGGCCGCTGCTCAATCTGCACTGGCCGCAGCTGGCCGGTTTCGTGCAGCCGCTCGGCGGCGAGTACGCGGCGCGGCGCTCACTGCTGGAGCGGCTGCCCTTCCCGGTCGGTTACGGAGTGGAGCTGGGCCTGCTCGTCGACGCGCTGCACACGGTCGGCCTCGACGCCCTCGCCCAGGTCGACGTCGGGGTCCGCAAGCACCGCCACCAGGACGGGCGGGCGCTCGGCCGGATGGCGGCGGCGATCTACCGGACCGCGCAGCTGCGGCTGTCCCGCGGGCATCTGGTGCGGCCGCTGCTGACGCAGTTCGAGCGGGACGAGACGGGTGAGGGGAAGGGCTTTACGCCGCGGACGTACGCCGTGGACACGGAGGAGCGGCCGCCGATGATCGACATCACGGAGTACGCCCGCCGCCGCGTGGCGTAACACCGAATGATGATGCTTTTTAACTAAATTTCCGTTTCATGCGGTTCAACAATCGGATGAACACACTGCCGGTGGCGCTCGGTCTCGCCGTCGGCGCGCTCGGCTCGCTGTCCCTCGCCGCGGCCGGACCGGCCGCGGCGGACGTGGTGGAGCCTTTCGGCAAGCGGTACGACGCCTCCCTGTACGGCGACTTCACGACCGTGGGCAACACGGTCATGGGCTGCCCCACCGCCCCCGCCGACCTGGCCGCGCGCTGCGCCACCGCCGCGACCGGCCACGGCGGCGACAACGACGACACCTTCGCCATGCGGCGGGTCGACACCGCCTCCATGGCCGCCGGCTACGGCTCCAGCACCGGCCGGGTGGAGATTCCCGCGGGCGCCGAGGTCGCCTACGCCCGACTCTTCTGGGGCGGCAACGACGGCACGTACAAGGGGCCGGGCGGAGCGCAGCTCAAGCGCTGCAACGGCTCCGGCACCGATGTGGCGCCCTCGCCCGGCGATCAGGCGACGATCGCGCCGCGCATCCGGGTCGGCTCGGGGGCGGAGACGGAGGTCTCCATCGACTCCATGGTCACGGACCCTGAGGAGACCGCGGGCCCGCACTACTACACCGGCGAGTCGGACGTCACCGCCGCGTTCGCTGGGGTGCGCGGGGGCGCCACACAGGTCGCGGTCGGCAACGTCTGGGCTCCGAGCGGCAAGGGCTGTGTGGCGGGCTGGTCCCTCACGGTCGTCTACTCGTACCCCGGCCCCGAGCCGACACATGCGCCGGACCGCCGCCATGTGTCCGTCTTCGGCGGCCATGTGCTCCAGCACCCCACCTCCCCCGCGACGACCGTCACGGTCGACGGCTTCCACCGGACGGCGGGCCGCGCACGGGCGAGCGTGACGGCGTACGAGGGCGACTGGAACATGCCGGGGGACATGTTCCTCGTGAACGGCAGGAACGTCACCGAGGCCCGCACCGGCAACATCAACAACTTCTTCGTCGGCGGTGCCGCCGGCGCCGTCTCCCCCGACTCGGTCGGCAACCTGGGCATCGACGTGAAGGCCTTCGACGTCCCGGAAGGTGCGATCCCGGAGGGCGCGAGGTCGGCGGACCTGACGTTCAGGACGGCGGGCGACGCGTATGTGGCCTCCGCCTTGGCCTTCTCCGTACCGGTGCGGGACCCGGAGAGCACGAAACCGAGCCCCACCCCCACTCCCACCCCGACCCCGACGCAGACACGGGCCGCGACGGTCGCGGTGGCTCCCTCGTGGTCGCCGTCCCCCACCCCTGCGTCCCCGTCCCCCTCACCGACGGAGCCCGCGACCTCGCCCACGCCGATCCCCGACCCCGACCCCACCACCCACCAGGCGCGCCCCGCCGCGCACGGGCCCGGTGGCTCGATGGCCGAGACGGGCGGCAACGGTGAGCGGCTGTGGCTGCTCGGCGGTCTCGCCCTCGCGCTGGCGGCGACGGGCGTGGTGGCGAAGGCGGCGATGCGCAGCCGACGCCAACCCTGACGGGTGCACCGTGCGCGCCCTGACGCGCCCTCGCGGCGTGGATTCGCCACACTTGTATACGTACGTTTGAGCGTTTACATGACGGGCTAGGTTCGGCACATGGCTTCTGTGCTTGTGGCGTCCAATCGGGGTCCGGTCTCGTACGCCCTCGCCGCCGACGGCACGCTCAGTGCCCGGCGCGGCGGGGGCGGTCTCGTTTCCGGGCTGAGTGCCGTGTCCTCCGAGGACAGTGTGTGGGTGTGCGCGGCACTGTCGGACGGGGACCGGGAGGCGGTCGCCAGGGGCGTCTCCGAGCCGGGCGTACGGATGCTGGCCATCGAGCCGGCGGTCTACCACGACGCGTACAACGGCATCGCGAACTCGGTGCTGTGGTTCCTGCACCACCACCTGTGGGACATCCCGGGCGAGCCTGTCTTCGACGCCGAGTTCCGCCGCAGGTGGGAGTCGTACCGGGCCTACAACCGGGCGTTCGCGGAGGAGCTGGCGGCCCAGGCCGCCGAGGGCGCGGCGGTCCTGGTGCAGGACTACCACCTGGCGCTGGTGCCGGGGCAGCTGCGGGAACTGCGGCCGGATCTGCGGATCGGTCACTTCACGCACACGCCGTGGGCATCGCCGGAGTACGCGCGGATGCTTCCGGAGGACATCCGCGAGGAGCTGCTCTGGGGGATGCTCGGCGCGGACGAGCTGGGCTTCCACACCTGGGAGTGGGCGTCGTCGTTCATCACCGGCGCGCACGTCGACGGCGCGGGCGGGGTGGCCGAGGGGGCTCTGCGCACCGAAGATCCCTGGCGCGGGGTGCACCACCACAGAGCGGGCGGAGCGGCTCGGCGCACCCGGGTCCACACCTACCCCCTGGGTGTGGACGCCGACGAGCTGCGCGCCCTCGCCCACCGCCCGGAGGTCGACGATCGCCTCGCCGCGCTGCGGGCCGAGGTCGGTGACCGCAGGACGATCGTGCGGGTGGACCGCACGGAGCTGTCGAAGAACGTGGTCCGCGGCCTGCTGGCCTACCGGGAGCTGCTGCGCGAGCGGCCCGAGTGGCACGACCGGGTCGTCCACCTGGCCTCGGCGTACCCGTCCCGGCAGGACCTGGCGGTCTACCGCGCGTACACGGCGGCCGTGGCGGAGCTGGCGGAGGAGATCAACGCGGAGTTCGGCACGGACGACTGGCAGCCGGTGCTGCTGTCGGTGAAGGACGACTTCCCGCGCTCCCTCGCGGCGTACCGGATGGCGGACGTGGCGCTGATCAACCCGATCCGCGACGGCATGAACCTGGTGGCGAAGGAGATCCCGGTGGTGTCGGAGACGGGCTGCGCCCTGGTCCTCTCGACGGGCGCGGGGGCCTACGACGAACTGCGCGAGGACGCGCTGACGGTCAGCCCGTACGACGTCTCCGAGACGGCCCGGGCACTGCACCGCGCCCTGACGATGCCCCCGAGCGAACGCGCCGACCGCACCAAGCGCCTGGCCGCGGCGGCAACGGCGCTGCCGCCGCAGCAGTGGTTCCTGAAGCAACTGGAGGCGCTGCGCCAGACCTGACGCCCAGGCCCGGCCGTCAGGCCCGGCCGTCAGGCCCGGCCGTCAGGCCCGGCCGTCAGGCCCGGCCGTCAGGCCCGGCCGTCAGGCCCCGACTGCCGGGACCGCTCGTGAGGCCCGGCCGCCGGAATCCGGTCGGATGCTCTCCGCCAGGGCCGCGAGGAACGCCACCACCGCTCCCGGTCCCGGGACCGACAGGTCGGCTCGGTCGGTGAGTTCCGGGACTTCGGCGGAGCCGCTGCAGACCAGGAGGCCCGGGGTGCCGTTCGAGCGGAGTTTCTCCACGGCGGCGAAGGCCGGGAGATCGCCCAGGTCGTCGCCCGCGTAGAGGACGGATCCGGCGCCCACCTCTCGTACGTACTCGGCCAGGGCCACGCCCTTGTCCATGCCCGGCGGGCGCAGTTCGAGGACCATGCGGCCGGGTTCCAGGACCAGGCCGTGTCGGGAGGCGAGGTCGGCGAGAGGGGCCTTGAGGGCTTCGAAGGCGGCCTGGGGGTCGGTGGAGCGGCGCGTGTGGACGGCGACCGCGCGGCCCTTCTCCTCGATCCAGGTGCCCGGCCAGGCGCCCTCGCTGTCGAGGAAGCCGGGGAGTTCGGCGCGGACGGAGGCGACGCCCGGATGGACGGCGGAGGCCTGGACGGTGCCGCTGATCGCGTCCCAGCGTTCGGCCCCGTAGTGGCCGAGGACGACGAGGTGTTCCAGGCCGGGGACGCCGGCGAAGCCGCCGTAGCGGACCGCGACCCCGGCGGGGCGCCCGGTCACCACCGCGACGGAGGCGACCTCGGGGGCGAGTGCGGCGAGTGCGGCGACGGCGCCAGGGTGGGCGCGGGCCTGCTCGGGGTCGGGGACGATCTCGGCGAGCGTCCCGTCGAAGTCGAGGGCGACGACGGCCTTGTCCGGCCGCGCGAGGAGCGCGGCCAGGCCGTCGCGGCCTGCGGGTGTGGTCGGGTGCGGAAGGCTGCTGACCATACGACGACCCTACCGACGCGGGCTCAGCGGCGCTGCTCCTTCTCCGCACGGACCCGGCGCAGCCGGTTGACGGTCACCGGGTCGTGTTCCAGGGCGCGCGGGTCGTCCAGGAGCGCGTTGAGGAGCTGGTAGTAGCGGGTCGCGGAGAGGCCGAGCTGTTCGCGGACGGCTCGTTCCTTGGCGCCGGGGCCCGGCCAGGAGCGGCGCTCCAGGGCGAGAACGGCGCGTTCCCGATCTCCCAGGGCGCGACGCTCTCCCGGTTCCTCATCGTTGGTCATACGAGCCAACTTATTCCGCGTTCTCCGCCTCCGTCGCCTCGCGGGCGAGCTTGGAGAGGACCTCGGCGGGCTTCTGCCCGGGCGCGACGGCCTTGCCGATGTTCTGCTTGACGTTCTCGCTGACCTTGGCCCAGGACGTCTTGCCGACCGGCGGAAGCTGGGAGTTCGGCAGTTCCTTGAGGAACTCGCGGAGGTTGCGGTGCTCCTCGTCGCTCTGCATGCGGGAGTACGCGCTGACCGTCGGCGGCAGCAGGTCGTTGCCGCCGGCGAACTTCAGCACGTTCTGGTCGCTGAAGACGAAGTCGAGGAACTTGCCGATCTCCTCACGGTGGCCGTTCTGCTTGAAGCCCATGATCCAGTCGGCGACGCCCATGGACGCCTTGGCCTTGCCGTTGACGCCCGGCAGCGCGACCTTGCCGACCTTGACGCCCTTCTTCTCGGCCTCCTGCATGAGCGAGGGATGGCCGTTGAGCATCCCGACCTCGCCGCGCGAGAAGGCCGCGAAGGCGTCCTTACGGTTGAGCTTGCCGGGGGCTATGGGGCCGGTGAGCTCCTGCTCGACCAGGTTCTTCTTCAGCCAGTCGAAGGTCTGGACGTTCAGGTCGGAGTCGATGCGGTAGCGGTCGCTGCCGTCGGTGTAGCCGTCGCCGCCGCTGAGCAGCCACATCATCGTCTCGGCCTGCGCCTCCTCCGGGCCGAGCGGCAGCGCGAAGGGGTAGGGGACGTCCTCGTCCTTCAGCTTCTCGGCGGCGGCGGCCAGCTCGTCCCAGGTCGTCGGCGGCTTGGTGATGCCCGCCTTGTCGAAGAGCTCCTGGTTGAAGAAGAGGAGCCGGGTGGAGGCGGCGAAGGGCAGGCCGTACTGGGTGCGCTTCATCTCGCCGGCGGAGACGAGCGGCGCGAGGAAGTTTGCCTGGACGGGGATGGAGAGCAGCTCGTCGGCGGAGTAGAGCTCGTCGGCGGCGGCGTAGTCGGCGTAGGCGCCGATCTGCGCGATGTCGGGGGCCTGGTCGGCCTCGACCATCTCCGCGACCTTGCGGTCGACGTCGTTCCAGGACTCGATCTGGACGTCGATCTTCACGCCGGGGTGCGCGGCCTCGTAGGCGGCGGCGAGCTCGTCCCAGTACTTCTTGGTGCTGTCGCCGCCCGTGAGGTCGTAGTCGGCGGCGACCAGCTTGAGGGTCACGTCGCCCGAGTCGGCGCCGGTGAGGCCGCAGCCGGAGAGCGCGGCGGTCAGGCCCATCGCGGCTATGGTCGCGGTCAGTCCAAGGAATCGCCGCTGCACAGCGCTGCCCCACCCTCTTTGGCTCGTCGTCGAGCTGTGATTTTCACAGGAGGAAAAGCATAAGGTCTACACCACTTGGGTATCGCTTCCGCATCGCACCCCCGGGCGCGGTACAACCCCGCCGGTAATTTGTATGCCCGCGCAACAATATCGGCCAGTGGACTAGACCTTTCGGGCGTTCACGCGCGAGACTGTTCCCGTGAGACACGTCATCGCCCTCGATGTGGGCGGCACCGGCATGAAGGCCGCCCTCGTAGGCACGGACGGCACCCTGCTCCACGAGGCACGGCGCGCCACCGGACGCGAACGCGGCGCCGAGGCCGTCGTCGAGACGATCCTCGACTTCGCCGCCGAGCTGCGCGCCTACGGCCTGGAGCGGTACGGCGAGCCCGCCGCGGCCGCCGGCGTCGCCGTACCCGGCATCGTCGACGCCGAGAACGGCATCGCCGTCTACGCCGCCAACCTCGGCTGGCGCGACGTCCCGATGCGCGCCCTGCTCAGCGAGCGCCTCGACGGCATCCCCGTCGCCCTCGGCCACGACGTCCGCACCGGCGGCCTCGCCGAGGGCCGCATCGGCGCCGGGAACGGCGCCGACCGCTTCCTCTTCGTACCCCTGGGCACCGGGATCGCCGGCGCCATCGGCATCGGCGGAGCCATCGAGGCCGGCGCCCACGGCTACGCCGGCGAGATCGGCCACATCGTCGTCCGCCCCGGTGGCGCCGAGTGCGGCTGCGGCCAGCGCGGCTGCCTGGAGCGGTACGCCTCCGCCTCCGCCGTCTCCCACGCCTGGGCCGCCGCCTCCGGCGACCCGGACGCCGACGCCGCCGACTGCGCCAAGGCCGTCGAATCCGGGGACGCCCGGGCCGTCAGGGTCTGGCAGGACGCCGTCGACGCCCTCGCGGACGGCCTGGTCACCGCGCTCACCCTGCTGGACCCCCGCACGCTCATCATCGGTGGCGGTCTCGCCGAGGCCGGGGAAACCTTGTTCACACCGTTGAGGGCCGCGGTGGAGGAACGCGTGACGTTCCAGAAGCTGCCCGCCGTCGTCCCGGCGGCCCTCGGGGACACCGCCGGATGCCTGGGCGCGGGCCTCCTCGCCTGGGACCTGCTCTCCCTCGACTCGGAGGTATCCGCCTGATGGCCGTTTCCACAGTTCTCGCCGGAGCCCGCGTGGTGCTGCCCACCGGTGTCGTCGAGAACGGACGGGTGATCGTCGACGGCGGTCGCATCGCGGGCGCCGCGCCCGCCGACGCGCCCACGCTCGACCTCACCGGCCACTGGGTCGTCCCCGGCTTCGTCGACATGCACAACCACGGCGGCGGCGGCGCCTCCTTCACCTCCGGCACGGTCGACGACATCCTCACCGGCGTCCACACCCACCGGCTGCACGGCACCACCACGGTCGTCGCCTCGTTCGTGACCGGCGAGATGGACTTCCTGAGCCGGCGCGCCGGACTGCTCTCCGAACTGGCCGAGCAGGGCGAGATCGCCGGCATCCACTTCGAGGGGCCGTTCATCTCCCCGTGCCGCAAGGGCGCCCACGACGAGACGCTGCTGCGCGACCCCGACCCGGCCGACGTCCGCAAGCTCGTCGACGCCGCCCGCGGCCAGGCCCGGATGGTCACCCTCGCGACCGAACTCCCCGGCGGCATCGACTCCGTGCGCCTGCTCGCCGAGCACGGCGTGATCGCCGCGATCGGCCACACCGACGCGACGTACGAGCAGACCGTCGAGGCCATCGACGCGGGCGCCACCGTCGCCACCCACCTCTACAACGCGATGCCCGCCCTCGGCCACCGCACCCCCGGGCCGATCGCCGCGCTCCTGGAGGACGAGCGCATCACGGTCGAGCTGATCAACGACGGCACGCATCTGCACCCGGCCTCACTGGAGCTGGCCTTCCATCACGCGGGGCCGCGGCGGGTCGCGTTCATCACCGATGCGATGGACGCGGCGGGCTTCGGCGACGGGCGGTACTCGCTCGGCCCGCTGGCCGTCGAGGTGAAGGAAGGCGTCGCACGTCTCGTCGAGGGCGGCTCCATCGCGGGCTCGACCCTCACCCTGGACCGCGCGTTCAAGCGCGCGGCGACCATCGACGGCCTCCCCGTCGAGTCGATCGTGCAGGCCATCTCCGCCAACCCGGCCCGCCTGCTCGGCATCGACGACAAGGTCGGCTCACTGGAGCCCGGCAAGGACGCCGACCTCGTCGTCCTCGACGAGAACTTCGACGTCACGGGCGTGATGCGCAAGGGCACCTGGGTGGTTGCCCCCCAAGTGGCCTGATTTCGCCGACCGTAGCGCACGGCGGTTGGTCCGGGGACTGGGCCAACCGCCTTCTGTTTGGCATGATCGGGGCGCGTTCCACGGCTGTTCCGGCAGGTCCGGCCGGTCCACGATCAATCGACGGCGTACGGGGGTTGCGGCAGGTGATTCTCACAGTCACCCTCAACACGGCACTGGACCTCACCTATCGCGTGCCCGCCCTCACCCCGCACGCCTCCCACCGCGTCACCCAGGTGATCGAGCGCCCCGGCGGCAAGGGCCTCAACGTCGCCCGCGTGCTCGCGGCCCTCGGCTACGACACCGTCGTCACCGGCTTCGCGGGCGGCGCGACCGGCGAGGTCCTCCGCGCCCACCTCGCCGAACTGCCCCTGACCGACGCGCTCGTCCCGACCGCCGGGACCACCCGCCGTACCGTCGCCGTCGTCGACACCGCGACCGGCGACACCACGCAGCTCAACGAGCCCGGTCCCACCCTCACCCCCGCCGAGTGGTCCGCCTTCACCAATCGCTACACCGAACTGCTCACCGGCGCCGATGCCGTGGCCCTGTGCGGCAGCCTGCCGCCCGGCATCCACGTCGGCGCGTACGCGGAGCTGATCCGGATCGCCCGCGGCGCCGACGTCCCGGTCCTGCTCGACACCAGCGGCGAACCCCTGCGGCGCGGCATCGCCGCCCGCCCCGATCTCGTCAAGCCCAACGCGGACGAGCTCGCCCAGCTCACCGGCTCGCGCGAACCCCATCGCGCCACGCGCGACGCCCGCCGCCGCGGCGCGCACACGGTCGTCTCCTCGCTCGGCCCGGACGGGATGCTCGCCGCCACCCCGGACGGCCTGTGGCTGGCCGCTCCGCCGGCCGCGGTGCGCGGCAACCCGACCGGCGCCGGCGACTCGGCCGTCGCGGGTCTGCTGTCCGGTCTCGTCGACGAACTCCCCTGGCCGGACCGGCTGACCCGCGCCGTCGCGCTCTCGGCGGCGACGGTGCTCTCCCCGGTCGCCGGCGAGTTCGACCGGACGGCGTACGAGGAGCTGCTCACCCGGGTGAAGGTGACGGAGCAGGCCGAGGCGGCGTGATGCCCACGGCATGACGAAGGCCCCGCGGAAGCAGCTTCCACGGGGCCTTTCGCGAGTCGCCGCACTCAGAGGTTGCTGATCTTCACCCAGTCGAAGATCACGTCGCACTGGTTGCCCGCCCCGCACGACAGCATGATCGTGTTCTGACCCTTCTCGAGCGAGACCTGGGACCAGGTGGTCTGCCAGTTCTTCTCCAGGTTCGGGTCCGACGAGCCGATGAAGTTCTTCAGATTCATCGGGTTCGTGTTCGCCTTGCCGTTGACGGTCACGGTGGCGTTGGCGTCCTTGGCCGGGATCGCGTACCGCACTTCCATCTTGTACGTGCCGGCCTCGGGCACCTCGGTCTGCCAGGTCACGGAGGACCCGACCGAGTTGAACCCGGTCACGTACAGCCCGTCCGTGCCCTTGGCGCCCTTGATGTCCTTGGCGAGGGCCGCGGTGCCGCCGAGCTTGAGCGTCGCCGCGTCCTGCTGCGGCAGCGCGGCCGGGGTGTCGTCGGCGCTGGGCTCGCTGGAGGGGTTCTCCTGGACCTGCGTGGATCCGCCGGTCGGCTTGCCGCCCGCGGTGCCGCCGTCGGTGTTCTCGTCACCGCTGTTGTTGATGACGGCGGCGGTGATTCCGATCACCACGACCGCGACGACGGCGATCGCGCCGATCAGCAGCCCCTTGGTGTTGGGTCCGCGGCCGCCGCCACGCTGGGACGGGAGCGGCGCCTGCCGGGTCCGCTCGCCCCCGGGGTACGTCTCGGGCGCGGCGTACTGCGGGTTCGGCTGGCCGTACTGCTGGCCGCCGTAGTTCTGCTGCTGCGGCACATGCGGCTGGCCACCGCCGTACTGGCGCTCGCCGACCGTTCTGACCTGGTTGTACGAGGTTCTGGGGACACCCGGCTGCGCGGCCGGACCGGGGTAGCCGTAGCCACCGGCCTGCCCCGGCGGCTGGGCACCAGCCGCCTGGCCGTCCGCGTACAGGTAGCCGAACGGATCGTCGTCCTCGGGCGTGTTCGCGCCGTCGTTACCGGCAGCCATCCCTGGTCACTCCTATCCATGCTCGCCAGCCGTCGCCGACCGGCCGAGCCTACCCCGAATGGACCACCCGCCGATCCGTCCCTTGACCGAGCGGCAGGTGACCCGTGGGTAACGGAGGCGGCGCGGCGGGGTGGGCCACGGGGGCGAAACGCGCTATCCGGCGCGCCGGTGGATCTTCGCCCGGGAGCGCTTCTCTATGTACATCCGCTGGTCGGCGGAGTTCAGGACCTCTTCGACGGTCATACCGCACTCGGCCCAGCCGATGCCGAAACTCGCCCCGACCCTGACCGCCCGTCCGTCCACCCGGATCGGCGGAATGATGGCGTTGCGCAGCCGTACGGCGAGGTCGGCGGCGTCGGCCGCACCGAGGCCGTCGGCGAGGACGACGAATTCGTCACCGCCGAGGCGGGCGACGGTGTCCCCGTCCCGTACGCCGGTGGTGAGGCGCCGGGCGACCTCGATGAGGACGGCGTCGCCGGTGTGGTGCCCGAAGCGGTCGTTGATCGACTTGAAGCCGTCGAGGTCGCAGAAGAGGACGGCGAGCCCCTTCGTCCCGTCGTCGGCCTCGCCCGCGGCGGGGGCGACGCTGTGGACGTGGTGGTCGTACGGTCCGCCGACGCCGGGCCCGGCGTCGAAGCCGAAGTTGTGGTCGTGCCCGTAGGGGGCGTCGTACTGGGTCTCCGGTGTGGCGTGCGGGCGCTCGCAGATCCGGGCGCTGAGCCGGGAGCGCAGTTCGGCGCTGTTGGGCAGGCCGGTGAGCGCGTCGTGCGAGGCGCGGTGGGCCAGCTGGAGCTCGTGACGCTTGCGCTCCTCGATGTCCTCGACGTGGGTGAGGAGGAAGCGGGGGCCGTCGGCGGTGTCGGCGACGACGGAGTTGCGCAGGGAGACCCAGACGTAGGTGCCGTCGCGGCGGCCGAGGCGGAGCTCGGCGCGGCCGCCCTCGGCGGAGGTGCGGAGCAGCGTCCCTATGTCCTCGGGGTGGACGAGGTCGGCGAAGGAGTAGCGGCGCATCACGGAGGCCGGGCGGCTGAGAAGGCGGCAGAGGGCGTCGTTGGTGCGCAGGAGGCGGCCGTGCTGGTCGCCGCCCATCTCGGCGATGGCCATGCCGGAAGGGGCGTACTCGAAGGCCTGCCGGAACGACTCTTCACTGGCGCGCAGGGCCTGCTGCTCGCGTTCGAGGCGGACGAGGGCGCGCTGCATGTTCGCTCGCAGCCGGGCGTTGCTGATCGCGATCGCCGACTGGGAGGCGTACATCTGGAGGGCTTCCTGGCCCCAGGGCCCGGGGTGGCGGCCGTTGCGGGGCCGGTCGACGGAGATCACTCCGAGCAGTTCGCGTTTGGAACCGGAGGCGTACATGGGGGCGTAGAGGCGGTCGTGCGGGTGCCACTCGTCCTCGAAGCGGGGGGCGGGGCCCTCGGTGTGCCACTGCGGGACGTCGTCCTCGATGAGGACCCAGCCCTCGGTGTGGGGGATGAACCTCAGGTCGCCCCAGGCGACGCCCATGGAGAGGCGGCGTTCCCAGGACTCCCGGGGGCCGACGCGGCCGGTGATGAGGGCCTCGGCGGCGGGGCTGCCGGCGAAGGCGGCGACGACGAGGTCACCGTCGGGGCGTACGAGGTTGACGCAGGCCAGCTCGTAGTTGAGACCGGCGACGATCCCGTCGGCGACGGTCTGCAGGGTGTCCGCCAGACTGCGGGCTGTATTGAGGTCGGCCACGACCTGATGCAGCTGCCGCAGGGTCGCAAGACGGACGTACGGCTCCGACTCGGTCTCCATCGCTCGCTCTCCCCGAGACCTCGACAGCAACTCCAGGGTTCTCATCGGCACTCGTGCTGCATTGTCCTTGCCACTGAATCACAGCGAGCGTTGCACCCGGTACACAGGGTCAACAAATACTGAGCTCTGTGACTCAAGTCACACCAGGTCATGAAGCGTTGCAGGGGGTGCCGGAAAGCGCTCCCGTTCTTTCTTGAACGCAAAGAGAACGGTGCGGGTACGGCGGTGGGGGTACGGCCCCGGACGGTGCGGGCTCGGCCCCGGGCCGGGGGTCCTAGGACCGGCGAGGGGGCGCGGACTGGTCCCCGGGCCCGATGCCGGGGGCGGGGGGCGAGGCTAGCGTGCGGAGTGTGCTGACGACGACCCCCGCCCCGCCCCCCGCCTCGGATCTGGCGATCCCTCATGCTGAGGGGGTGAGCAACGACGAGTTCCGGGCGGCCATGTCCCGCCTCGCGGCGGGCGTGGTGCTGGTGACGGCACATGACCCGGACGACGGTCCGCGCGGGGAGGACGTCGGCATGACGGCGACGGCGTTCATGTCCGTCTCCCTCGACCCGCCGCTGGTGCTCGTCAGTCTCCGCAACGGCTCCCGCATGGACGACCTGCTGGACGAGATCCCGGTGTGGGCGGTCTCGGTCCTCTCCGAGAGCCAGCGCCACATCGCGGGCCGCTTCGCGATGAAGGGCCGGGTGAGCGACCGGCTCCTGTTCGAGGACGTCCCGTACACCCGCGGCCAGGAGAGCGGCGCCCCGCTGGTGGGCGGCGCCCTGGCGACCCTGGAGTGCCGCACGGAGAACCGCGTGGTGGCCGGCGACCACACCCTTGTCGTGGCCCGCGTCCTGACGGCGGCCTTCCCGTCCTCGGACGGCGCCCCGCTGGCCTACTTCCGCGGCAAGTACCGCCGCCTGGCCTGACGACGGCTCACGCCCCCCGGGCCCGTCAGCCCCAGTCGCGGCCCTGGCGGCCCCGCTTCGTCTCGGAGCGCTGCTTCTTCACCCGCAGCCTGCGTTCGTTGATGCCCCGTGGGATCTTCGTCGCCCGGCGCGGCTTCGGCGGGGGCGCCGTCGCCTCCGCGAGGAGCGCGGCGAGGCGGACCGCCGCCGTCTCCCGGTTGCGCCACTGCGAGCGGTGCTCCGACGCGCGGACCGTCACCACCCCGCCGACCATGCGCGAGGCGAGCCGTTCGAGCGCGCGTGCCTTCCAGACCTCCGGCAGCGCCTCCGTCGACGCCAGGTCGAAGCGGAGCTCCACCTGCGAGTCGCTGGTGTTGACGTGCTGCCCGCCCGGCCCCGACGACCGCGAGAAACGCCACATGAGCTCGGCCTCGGGAAGCGAGACGGAGCCGCGGATGAAATAGGGACCGGACATGTCATCCATGTTCCCCGGAGCGGCTCCCGCACGTCATCCTGTTTTCGTACCGATTCCGCACCGTGGAACCGGCAGGGCGTCGTCCGCGTTATCCCGTGTGACGACATCACGAAGGTCACGAAGAAAGGCACTTCCCATGGCTGTAAGCCTCTCCAAGGGCGGCAACGTCTCCCTGACCAAGGAGGCCCCGGGCCTCACCGCCGTCACCGTGGGCCTCGGCTGGGACGTCCGCACGACCACCGGCACCGACTTCGACCTCGACGCCTCCGCCATCGGCGTCGACGGCGTCGGCAAGGTCGCGTCCGACGCGCACTTCGTCTTCTTCAACAACAAGTCCACGCCGGACCAGACGATCGTCCACACCGGTGACAACCGCACCGGCGAGGGTGGCGGCGACGACGAGCAGATCAACGTCAACCTCGCCGCGCTGCCCCCGAACGTCGACAAGATCGTCTTCCCGGTCTCCATCTACGACGCGGTGAACCGCTCGCAGAACTTCGGCCAGGTCCGCAACGCCTACATCCGCATCATCAACCAGGCCGGCGGCGCCGAGATCGCCCGCTACGACCTGTCCGAGGACGCCGCCGTCGAGACCGCCATGGTCTTCGGCGAGCTGTACCGCAACGGCGCGGAGTGGAAGTTCCGCGCGGTCGGCCAGGGCTACGCCTCCGGTCTGGAGGGCATCGCCCGCGACTTCGGCGTCAACCTCTGACGTACGACAGAACGGTGGAGCCCCGGCGCGAGACCCGCGCCGGGGCTCCGGCACATCCGGCGCCGCCCAGCCGGGCGCCTCGCGTGGGCAGGGCGCGTGAGCGGCGCGCCGAGCGGGACCGTCCGACCCGGGCGCCTCGCATGAGCAGGGCGCATGCCCCGGCCGCCTCTGTCCCCCGGTCCAGCCCCTAGTTCGGGCTCTTCGGCTTCCCGTCCCCGTTCAGCCACACGTCCCACACCTGGCCGAGGTCCTCCCCCGTCACCTCCTCCGCGTACTCGGTGAAGTCGTCGGTGGAGGCGTTCCCGTGGCGGTGCTCCGCCGCCCAGCCGGACAGGAGCTCGAAGAAGGCGTCGTCGCCGACCTGCTGCCGGATCTTGTGCAGCACCATCGCGCCCCGCTGGTACACCGGCGGGTCGAAGAGGTTCTCCGCCGACGGCGGATCGGACGGCGGGAAGGCCCAGTTGGCGTCGGCGGCGAAGGCCGCCTCGAAGTTCACCTGCGCCGGAGTGGCCTCGAAGTCCTCCGCGTACAGCCACTCCGCGTACACCGCGAAGCCCTCGTTCAGCCACATGTCCTTCCAGGTGGCGGGCGTGACCGAGTTGCCGAACCACTGGTGCGCCAGCTCGTGCACCAGGATCTCGACGGTGAGGGAGTCCTGCGGGAAGACGGGCCGGGTCTGGGTCTCGAGCGCATAGCCCGCGTCGCCGTTCCGCTCGACGATCGCGCCGGTGGAGGAGAAGGGGTACGGCCCGAAGTTCTCCACCTGCCAGTCGAGGAGTTCGGGGATCCGGGCGAGCAGCGGGGTGCTCTTCGCGGCGACCGACGGGTCCGTGGCGGTGAGCACGGGCAGCCCGGACGGGGTGGCCGAGACCTGCGTCCGGAACTTCCCGACGGCCACGGTCGCGAGGTAGCTCGCCATCGGCTCCGCGGAGTGCCAGACGGAGGTGGTGCGGCCGTTCGCGGTCCGCTCGGAGGTCCGTACGCCGTTGGAGATCGCCTGCGTGCCCTGCGGAACGGTCAGCGTGATGTCGTACGTCGCCTTGTCGGACGGGTGGTGGTTGCCGGGGAACCAGGCCATGGAGCCGACCGGTTCGCCGAGCGCCAGCGCCCCGTCCGCGGTGGGCAGCCAGCCCTCCTGCGAGCCGTCGGCGTCGGTGATCGTCTCGGGCCGTCCGGAGTACGCGACCGTCGTGCGGAAGACCTCGCCCTTGTCGATGTCCTCGCGCGGGCGCAGCGTCAGCTCGTCACCGGCCCGGTTGACCGCTGCACGGTCGCCGTCGACCGTGACGGAGTCGACGGTCAGCCCGGCGAGGTCGAGGTTGAAGGCGCTGAGGTTCTGGGTGGCGCGGGCCGTGATCATGGCGGTGCCGTCGAGACGGCCGCTCTTCGGGTCGTAGGCGAGGTCGAGCGCGTAGTGCGTGACGTCGTAGCCGCCGTTGCCGAGCTTGGGGAAGTACGGATCGCGCAGCCCCGCCGCGCCGGGCGTGCCGCGCACCCCGCCGACGTCCACACCGCTGTCGCCGTCCCCACCGCCGGTGCAGCCGGCGAGGACGAGCAGCGCGGCCACGGCTGTGGCCAGGGCGGCCCGGCTACGTATATCCACCGTTCGATCTTAGGCAGGGGTACGCGGAGGCGGAGGGCGGGCGTACGGCATCGGTGGCGCCCGACGGGGTCCGGGCGCCACCGATGGGCGTGGTTCACGAGGGTGACCGGCGGGGTCCCGTGCTCAGGGCCCGTCCGCCGGTCCGGCGCGTCGTGCTCAGTTGTTCAGCGCCTCGGCGCCCGCCTTGGCGAACTTCTCGTCCAGGTCGCCGCTCGGCGCGCCGGCGACACCGATGCCGGCGATCGGCGCGCCCTTGGCGGTGACCGGGACGCCGCCGCCGAGGAACAGGGTGCCGGGGATGTCCTTCAGGTTCGGGGCCTGGGCGAGGCGGCCCGCGAGGACGGAGGTGGGGGCGTTCCAGGAGACCGCGGTGAACGCCTTGCGCTCGGCCGACTCGTAGGACTGCGGGCCGGCGCCGTCGCCGCGCAGGGTGACGATGGTGTTGCCGTTGCGGTCGACGACCGCGACGCTGACGCGCTGGTTCTCGTCCTCGGCGGCGTCCAGGGTGGCCTGCGCGGCCTTGGTGGCGGCCTCGATCGTCAGGTGCGTGGTCTGCTGCAGGTTCTGGTTCGACGCGTCGGCCTTGGCGGCGACGGCCGGCGCGGCGGCCGGGGCGGAGGCGTTCGCGGAGACGGCGCCGAAGGTGCCGGCGGCGACGACGGCAGCGGTGGCGGCACCGAAGAGGATCTTCTTCTTCATGGAGGGCTCCTTGAGGCAGTGACGGCCGAGGCCGTTGAGGTGATCGAGGCGTGTCGTTCGTTCGCTCTGCCATCGATCCTCCGGCCGTTTCCGGGCCCGTACGGTCCACGAACCGGCTGCCCCCGTCGCGCATGATGGACGACGGGGGTGTCAGCCGATCGGTTGATGCCCCTGTGGTCCTCCCGGGCCAGGATGGAAACGTAGACCCAGGTCAGAGCCGTGACCGGGCGGCTGATGGAGAGGTACGCGATGGAGCAGGACCCGGACGCCCGCTGGCTGGCGCGGGTCATGCACATCGCCTTCTTCCTCCTCCTCGGCGCCTCCCTGGTCCGCTTCCTGCTCCGGCACCCGTGGGAGGACCGCAGCCCCTGGATCGTCGCCCTCTCCGGCGCCCTCGCCGCCCTCTACCTCCTCGGCCCCGTCCTCGGCACCCGCGCCACCCCCCGCCGGATCGCGTGGCTCTTCACGGTCGTCGCGGTCTGGATGGTCCTGGTGGTCCTCGCGCCGAGCTTCGCCTGGTGCGCGGTGCCGCTCTTCTACACCGGCCTTCGCACCCTCCCGCCGCGCGCCGCCCTCGTCCTGGTCACCCTCCTCACCGTCTTCGTGGTCACCGCGCAGGTCGAGCTCTCGAACGGCGGCTTCGACCCGAACCTGATCGTCGCCCCGCCGGCCGTCGCCGCGATCGCGACGGCCGTCTTCGTCCACGCGCAGCGGCAGGCGGAGAGGCAGCGCGCGCTGATCGACGACCTGATCCGCACCCGCCGCGAACTGGCCGCGATCGAGCGCCGCGAGGGCACCCTCGCCGAGCGCCAGCGGCTCTCCATGGAGATCCACGACACCCTGGCCCAGGGCCTGTCCAGCCAGCAGATGCTGCTCCAGGCGGCCGAGCGCACGTGGGACACCGACCCGCCGACCGCCCGCCGCCATGTCCGTACCGCCGAGTCGATCGCCGAGCGCAACCTCGCCGAGGCCCGCCGCTTCGTCCACGACCTCGCCCCGGCCGACCTCGCCGAGGGCGGCGGCCTGGAGGAGGCGCTGCGCATGCTCGCCGGGCGCGAGTCCGCCGTGTTCCGCGTCGACGGCGCCCCGGTCGCGCTGCCCGAACGGGTGCAGTCGGCGCTGGTGCGCATCGCGCAGGGCGCCCTCGCCAACGTCCGCGAGCACGCCGCCGCCACCTCCGCCGCCCTGACCCTGACCTACCTCGACGACCAGGTCGTCCTCGACATCGCCGACGACGGGCGCGGCTTCGACGCCGGCGCCGGGTCCCGGGCCGGCCGCCCGAGCGGCGAACGCGGTGTGCGCGGCCACGGCCTGCCGGCGATGCGGGTGCGGGCCCAGCAGCTCGGCGGCACACTCACCGTGGAGTCCACCCCCGGCGAGGGCACGGTGCTCTCGGTCGCGATCCCCCTGTCCACGCCCTTGGAGGCCGGCGCATGACCGTACGGATCCTGCTCTGCGACGACCACGCCGTCGTACGCGCCGGGCTGCTCGCCCTGCTCGGCAGCGCCCCCGACATCGAGGTCGTCGGCGAGGCCGGCAGCGGCGAGGAGGTGGTCGCGATGGCCGCCAAGCTACGGCCCGACGTCGTCCTGATGGACCTTCAGCTCGGCGCCGGCATCGACGGCGTGGAGGCGACCCGCCGGATCGCGCGGTCCACCTCCGGCGTCCACGTCCTGGTCCTCACCACGTACGACACCGACGCGGACATCACCCGCGCCATCGAGGCCGGCGCGACCGGCTACCTCCTGAAGGCGGAGCGCCCCGAGGAGCTGTTCGCCGCGATCCACTCCGCCGCCCAGGGCCGTACGACGCTCTCCCCGCCGGTCGCCAGCCGGGTCATGGACCGGATGCGGGGAGCGGCCGGGCCCACCCTCACCGACCGCGAGCGGGACATCCTCGGCCAGCTCGCGCACGGCCTCGGCAATCGCGAGATCGCCCGCGCGCTCTTCATCAGCGAGGCGACCGTGAAGACCCACCTCGGCCGGATCTACGCCAAGCTCGGCGTGGACACACGTGCGGGCGCGGTCGCCGTGGCGAAGGAACAGCGCCTGCTCCCTTGACGCTGCTACTCTGCGTTGCCGTTCTATCGCAGAGTGTCAGTTCGTCTCGTCTCGTTGTGGGAGCGCATGTGAAGATCGCCTGCGTCGGCGGTGGGCCCGCCGGCCTGTACTTCTCGATCCTGATGAAGCGGCAGGACCCGTCCCACGAGATCACCGTCTACGAGCGGAACGCGGCCGGCTCCACCTACGGCTGGGGCGTGACCTACTGGGCCGGGCTCCTCGACAAGCTGCGGGCGGGCGACCCCGAGTCGGCGCGCGCCATCGACGAGGCCTCCGTCCGCTGGACCGACGGCGTCGCCATCGTCCGCGACGAGCGGACCGTCCACCGCGGCGACAAGGGCTTCGGCATCGGCCGGCGCCGGATGCTCGCCCTCCTCGCCGAGCGGGCGGAATCGCTCGGCGTCCGCGTCGAGTTCGAGCACGGCATCACCGGGCCCGACGCCCCGGAGCTCGCGGACGCCGATCTGGTCGTCGCGGCCGACGGGGTCAACAGCGCGCTGCGCGAGGCCCACGCCGCCGACTTCGGCGCCGAGGTCGCCACCGGCCGCAACCACTACGTCTGGCTCGGCACCACCAAGGTCTTCGACTCCTTCAGCTTCGCCTTCAAGGAGACCGAGCACGGCTGGATCTGGTGCTACGCGTACGGCTTCAGCGGCGAGCAGTCCACGTGCGTCGTCGAGTGCTCCCCGGAGACCTGGACGGGACTCGGGCTCGGCACGATGAGCGAGGCGGACAGCCTGAACGTGCTGGAGAAGCTCTTCCACGACCTCCTGGACGGCCATCCGCTGATCGGCCGCGCGCAGGACGACGGCGCCGCGCAGTGGCTGAACTTCCGCACGCTGACCACGCGCGCCTGGCACCGCGGCAACCTGGTCCTGCTCGGCGACGCCGCCCACACCACGCACTACTCGATCGGCGCGGGCACGACCCTGGCCCTGGAGGACGCCCTCGCCCTCGCGGACGCCCTGCGCGGGGGCGCCGGGGACCTCGACGCCGCCCTGACCCGCTACGGCCGACGGCGGCGCGCGGAGCTCCTGTCGGCCCAGAGCGCGGCCCGCTACAGCGCCCAGTGGTACGAGAACCTCCCGCGCTACATGCGCCTGGAGCCGCGCCGGATGTTCGCGCTCCTGGGCCAGCGCCACTCGCCCCTGCTCCCGCACGTCCCGCCGCAGCTCTACTACCGGATCGACCGGGTGGCCGACGGCCTGGAACCCCTGCGCCGCCTGAAGCGCTGGCTGGGCCCCCGCCTGGCCCGCACCCTGCACGCCCGATCACGCGTCTGAGGACGAGGGGACGGGGCTTCCGGGCGGGGCGCACGGGCGCGGCGGCTCCGGTAGGCGCGGCGGCTCCCGGCGTACAGGCTCCGGGCGCTCCGGGCAGACGAGCCGCGGGGCGCACGGGCGCGGCGCTCCAGGAGTCGCTCGGCGCACGGGCGCGGCGGCTCCGGTAGGCGCGGCGGCTCCGGGTGGGGCGCTCGTGCGTGGGCTGGAGACCCCGGCGGGGGTCGGGGCGTGCGTCCCGGGGCCGGGCGCGTGGGAGCATCGTCCCCGTGCTCGACATCGGCTACTCCCTCTCCCGTCGCTTCCCCGACCCCCCGCAGACCGACTACCGGCGCGCGGACGTCCACGCCCTGCGCCACGACCTGTTCTGCGGGGACGTGTACCTCGCCGACCCCAAGGCCGACCGCGAGGTGTCCACAGCCTGGGGATGGGTGCCGGTGCTCGACTTCGCCTGGGCGCTGTGCGACATCGTCGAGCAGCTCGACCGCGACCCCCGCGGCAGCCGGTCCTCGCAGCGCCAGTACGCGGAGCTCGACTTCACCGAGTCCTCGGACCGGATGCTCTTCGAGCGCCGCTTCGGCTGGGTGGACGTGGAGGCCGACTGGATGCCGGGCGACGAGCCCCCACTCACCTTCAACCACCGCGAACTGCGCCGCGAGGCCCGCGACTTCCTGCACGACCTGATCGCCGACCTCACCGACATGCACGAGGGCCTCGGCGACAACCCGGCGATCTGGGACCTCCAGGCCCGCTTCCCCCGCCTCCCGTAACCCCGCAGCCCCCCTCAGTCCTCCACCCTCACCCCCAGCTGCGCGGCGAACACCGGCGCCAGATCCAGCAGCTGCCCCGTACTGATCACCGCGCCCGCCAGCGCGTCCACCCCGCGCGCGATCTCCAGACGCTCCACCGTCCGCAGATCGACGTCCTTCATCCGCGCACCGCTGAAGTCCGCCCCCTTCACCACGCAGTCCCGGAACTCGACCCGTTCGAGCACCGCGCCCCCGAAGTCGGGCTCGCTCAGCACGCACCCGTCGAAGACGACGTCCTTCAGCTTCGCCGTCCGCAGATTCAGATAGTCGATCTTCCCTCCCCGCACCAGGACCCGCTCGAACACCGCCCCGTGCAGCTGCGTCCCGCCGAGCCGCGCGTCCACGATCTCCACGTCCCGCAGCGACGCCCCCGCCAGATCCGTGCCCACGCCCCGGATCCCGCTCAGCACGGAGTCCAGGACCCGCGCCGAGGTCAGCCGTGTCTCGTCCACCGCGCAGTCCCGCAGCGCGCAGTCCAGGAACCGCGCACCTCCCCCGTCCTGCCCTGCCAGATCGAGCCCCACGAACTCCAGGCCGTCGTAGTCCCCGTCCGGGTCGAGCCGCCCTTCGTACGCCTCCAGCGGCGGCAGCCGCACCTCCGGCCGACGCACGACCGCCACCTTCTTCTTCCCTGTCGCCATGCACCCATGGTGACGTGCGCCACTGACAGCGCTCCCGATGTCACAAACCGAGCGGCCCCCGCCGTCCCCTGTGCAACACCGAGACGAGGGAGCACGAGATGCAGCGGAACAGGAAGCACATCACCGTCATCGGCGGCGGATTCGCCGGACTCACCGCGGCGATCACCGCCGCCGAGTCCGGGGCCAAGGTCACCCTCCACGAGGCCCACCACACCCTCGGCGGCCGCGCCCGCACCGCCGAAGGCCGCTACCGCACCAACGAGGGCCCCCACGCCATCTACAACGGCGGCCCCCACTGGACCTGGCTCACCCAGCGCGACCTCCTCGGCCCGCTCGCGCCCGTGCCGCTGCGCGAAGGCGCCCGCTTCCGCTTCCACCGGGCCGGGGCCCTGCGCCGCACGCCGCCGCTCGGCTTCATCCGGCACACCCTCCGTACGGCCGAAGAGGCCCCCGTCGACACCGACTTCCTCACCTGGGCCACCCGCGTCGCCGGCCCCGAGGCGGCCCGTCAGGCCGCCGCGTACAGCGCGGTCGCCCTCTTCCACCACGACCCCGGCACCCTCTCGGCCCGCTTCGTACAGGAACGGCTGCACCGGGCCGCCGCCCTGCCTCCCGAGGCGCGCTTCATCCGCGGCGGCTGGGGGCAGCTGATCGACCGCATGGCGGCCCGCGCCTGGAACCTGGGCGTACGGATCGAGACCTCCTCCCGGCTCGACGAACTGCCGCTCGCCGACGGCCCGGTCGTCGTCGCCACCTCCCTCGCCGCGGCCTCCCGGCTCCTCGGCGACCCCGGCCTGACCTGGGAGAGCGGCCGCACCGTCCTCTTCGACCTGGCGCTGCGCACCCGGAAGGGTGACCCGTACATCGTCTCCGACCTCGACGCCCCCGGCTGGATCGAGCGCTTCACCGCGCAGGACGTCTCCCTCGCCCCCGCCGGCGAGCAGCTGATCCAGGCGCAGCTCCCCATCGGCCCCGGCCGCTCCAAGGCCGACGGCATCGCCCACGCAGAGCGCCTGCTCGACCTCGGCTTCCCCCGCTGGCGCGAGCGCACGGTCTGGCGCCGCGAGGCCGTCTGCGCGGGCCGTACGGGAGCCGTCGACCACCCCGGCACCACCTGGCGCGACCGCCCCGCGATCGACCGCGGCGACGGCGTCTACCTGGCGGGAGACCAGGTCGCGGCGCCCGGAGTGCTGGCCGAGGTGTCGTTCACGAGCGCCGTCGAGGCGGTGTCCCTGGCGCTGCGCACGAAGAGGCTTGACCTCAAGCACGCTTGAGGTCAGAGGCTGTCGTACGTCAACGGGAGAACATCACCAGGGGAGCCCACCATGCACGCCATCCGCCTCCACGCCTTCGGCCCGGCAGAGAACCTCACCTACGAGGAGACCCCGGACCCCGTCCCCGGACCCGGCCAGGTGCGGATCGCGGTCACCGCGGCGGGCGTCCACCTCCTCGACACCGCCCTGCGCCTCGGGCAGACCGGCCCCTTCCCCGCCCCCGCCGAGCTCCCCACCATCCCCGGCCGCGAGGTCGCCGGCACCGTGGAATCGCTCGGCGAGGGCACCGATCCGAGCTGGCTCGGCAAGCGGGTCGTCGCCCATCTGGGCATGGCCCCCGGCGGCTACGCCGAACTCGCCGTCGTCGACGCCGCCAGGCTCCACGCCCTGGCCGACACGCTCGGAGACGCCGAGGCCGTCGCCATGATCGGCACCGGCCGCACGACGCTGGGCATCCTCCAGTTCACCGAACTCGGCCCCGACTCGATCGCCGTCGTCCCGGCCGCCGCCGGCGGCATCGGCACGCTCCTCGTCCAGTACGCGAAGAACGCCGGCGCCACCGTCATCGGCCTCGCCGGCGGCCCCGAGAAGGTCGCCCTCGTACGGGAGAACGGCGCGGACCTGGCGGTCGACTACAAGCAGCCGGACTGGCCGCGGAAGGTCCGTGCGTACCTGGGCGACCGTGCCGCCACCATCGTCTTCGACTCGGTGGGCGGCGACACCGGCCGCGCGGCCGTCGACCTCCTCGGCAAGGGCGGGCAGCACCTCGTCTTCGGCTGGTCCGGCCAGGGCGTCCACGACGGCGAACCGCTCACCTTCACCGCCGAGGAACTCGCCGCCCGAGGCATCACCTCGGACAGCGTCCTCGGCCCGGTCATGCTCGAGAAGGCCGGCGGCGACGTCCGCAACCTCGAACTCGCCTCCCTCGCCGCGGCCACCGAAGGCACCCTCCGCCCGGCCGTCCACCGCTTCCCCCTCGCCGACGCGGCAGCCGCCCACCGCGCCCTGGAGACCAGGGGCACGATCGGCAAGGTGGTCCTGATCCCCTAGGACCCCATCAGGGCCTACGAGTCGATAACGGCGGCGACGCCCTCGATCTCGACGAGCTGATCGTCATAGCCGAGCACCGTGACCCCCATCAGCGTGCTGGGCACGTCGTGGTCGCCGAAGGCGTCCCGCACGACCTCCCAGGCGGTCACCAGGTCCTTCTGCCGCGAGGACGCCACAAGGACCCGCGTACTGATGACGTCCTCCAGCGACGCCCCGGCAGCGGCGAGGGCGACCCTCATGTTCTCCACAGCCTTCGCCGCCTGCCCCGCGTAGTCGCCGACCGCGGCCGTCGACCCGTCCTCGTTCAACGGACAGGCCCCGGCGAGAAACACGAGCCGGGCCTCGGCGGGCGCGGTCGACGCATACGCGTACTCGGCCACATCGGACAGAGAGCTGGAGCGGATCAAGGTAATGGCACGGCCCACGGTCGTCACGTTCCCCTCTGACTTCCGACCTTCTGGTCGGCACAAAACGCGACCATCGTGCCACTGCCCCCGAGGCGCTCGCCTCCGGTTATTCACCCCCGTCACGCACCACCGCCGTTCACCCCCGCGCACCCAGCTCCGCGAGCGCGTCGTCCGTCAGCCGGTACACCGTCCACTCGTCCTGCGGCCTCGCCCCCAGCGACTCGTAGAAGTCGATCGACGGGGTGTTCCAGTTCAGGACCGACCACTCCAGACGCTCGTACCCCCGCTCCACACAGATCCGCGCCAACTCCCGCAGCAGCGCCTTCCCGTGCCCGCCGCCGCGGCTCGTCGGCCGCACGTACAGGTCCTCCAGGTAGATCCCGTGCACGCCGCGCCACGTCGAGAAGTTCAGGAACCACAGCGCGAAGCCCACCACCTCGCCCCCGTCCGTCTCCGCAATGTGCGCGAACGCCGCGGGGCGCTCCCCGAACAGCGCCTCGCGCAGCTGCTCCTCCGTCGCGCGGACCTCGTCCAGCGCCTTCTCGTACGTGGCGAGTTCACGGACCATCGCGTGGATCACAGGGACATCGGCAGGTACGGCGGTACGAATCATGCGCCCACCCTGCACCGGATCACCCCGCGCGTGCCAGCAGCGTCCGAGCGATGAGCACCTGTTCCTCGTCCAGCTCGGGCTCCCCGTCCTCCACGTCCCACAGCCCGTTCTGCAGCACCCGCCCGAGCGTCCACGCCACCGCCCGGCCCCGATCCAGTCCCAGCACCTCCGTCAGCAGATCGAAGCGCCACAGCGTCTCCGCCGGATCCGGATCGAACGCGCTCGTCAGCGCCGGCAACAGATCGAACCCGGGATCCCCCGCCAACGGCTTCGGGTCGATCGCCAACCACGGCTCCCGCTCCCCCGCGAGGATGTTGTCGACGTGCAGATCCCAGTGGAGCAGCCGATCCCCCGGCTCACCCACCACCTCCCGCACCGCCGCCGCACAGTCCCGCAGCAGCCGCGCGTCCGACTCCCCCAGCCGCGCCGCCGCCTCCGGTACGGCCTCCAGCATCGCGGCCGCGATGTCCCCCAGCCCCCGCAGCCCCGCCGGCGCCGGGGCCGCCACCAGCCGCGCCAGCAGATCCGCCAGGATCCGCGTCGCCTCCCGCGTATCGGCCAGCTCCGACAGATGGCGGCCCTCGTCCAGCCGCTCCAACAGCAGGGTCCCCGTCGCCGGATCATCCGCGAGAAGACGTACGGCTCCCCGGCCGTCCCACACCCGCAGCCCGACCGCCTCGCCCGCGCTCTCCTCGTCCAGGAGCTGCATCTTCAGCGCCGCGCGCACGCCGTCCTCGCCCCGCGTCACCGGCAGCACGAGCGAGGCCATCCCGTACATCGAAGGCCCGGTCACCCGCAGCCCCCACCGGTCCAGGAACTCCTCCGCCCGCGCCGGCAACGCCGCGACGAACGCCCGCCCCGCCGCACCGTTGTACTTCGTCTGGGACGCCACCAACTCCGCCGGAATCTCGATCACACGGCGACGCTATACACCCACAACCCACCGCACACCTGAAAAAACCGCCACGCACGCGGGCCTCCGTGAACCTCCCCGCCTCCGCAGACGCCCGCAACGCGTTGGCCGACCGGGCGGAATCCGCAGGCGAGAGCGATGCCGACGAAGGCACCTCCGGCGACGAACAACCCGCCCCGCGAGCCCCACGACCCCGACCGCCGGCGACGCCACGACAGCACGAACGGACCTGCGTACGGGCATGAAAAGGTCCTTTCGGAACAACGAAATCCGCACCTTCGAACCGAGGCCGCACCCCCACCCCGACCGGTCCGCCGAAAGACCCGGATCCGAAGGCCGAAGGCCCCCATCCATCCAGTACCCTCCCGCCCATGGTCAGCAGGAGCAGCACCGTCAACGGCGGCATCTCGTTCTGGTACGCGCAAGAGGGCACCCCCGCCCCCCGCGAACCGCTGCCCGGCGACACGACGGCCGACGTCTGCATCGTCGGCGGCGGCTACACGGGCCTCTGGACGGCCTACTACCTCAAGAAGGCCGTCCCGTTCCTCAACATCACCCTCCTCGAAGCCAAGTTCTGCGGCTACGGAGCCTCAGGCCGCAACGGCGGCTGGCTCTACAACGGCATCGCCGGCCGCGACCGCTACGCCAAGATCCACGGCCATGAGGCGGCCGTCCGTCTCCAGCAGGCCATGAACGCCACCGTCGACGAAGTCATCGGCGTCTGCGAGACCGAGAAGATCGACGCCGACATCCACCGCGGCGGCGTCCTCGAGATCGCCCACTCCCCCGCCCAGCTCGCCCGCCTCAAGGACTTCCACACCGTCGAAGTCGCCTTCGGCGAGACGGACCGCGAACTGTACGGAGCCCGCGAGACCGCCGACCGCATCCGCGTCACCGGCGCCGTCGGCTCCAGCTGGACGCCCCACGGCGCACGTCTCCACCCGGTGAAGCTGGTCAAGGGCCTCGCGGCAGCCGTCGAGGCGCTCGGCGTCACGATCCACGAGTCGACCCCCGTCACCGAGATCAAGCCGAAGCACGCGATCACCCCGTACGGCACCGTCCGCGCGCCGTACGTACTCCGCTGCACCGAAGGCTTCACCGCCTCCCTGGCCGGCCAGCGCCGCACGTGGCTGCCGATGAACTCCTCCATGATCGCCACAGAGCCGCTCACGGACGCCCAATGGGAATCGATCGGCTGGGACGGCCTCGAAACCCTCGGCGACATGGCCCACGCCTACATGTACGCCCAGCGCACCGCCGACGGCCGTATCGCCCTCGGCGGCCGCGGCGTCCCCTACCGCTACGGCTCCAGGACGGACAACGACGGCCGCACCCAGCCCCAGACGATCGAGGCCCTCCGCGAGATCCTCATCCGCTTCTTCCCCTCCCTCGCCGGGCTCGGCATCGCCCACGCGTGGTCCGGCGTCCTCGGCGTCCCCCGCGACTGGTGCGCCACCGTCACCCTCGACCGCTCCACCGGCCTCGGCTGGGCAGGCGGCTACGTCGGCTCGGGCGTCACCACGACCAACCTCGCCGCCCGCACCCTCCGCGACCTGATCCAACAGGACTCGGGCCAGTCCGGCCCCACGGACCTGACCACCCTGCCCTGGGTGAACCACAAGGTCCGCAAATGGGAACCGGAACCCCTCCGCTGGCTCGGCGTCCAGACGATGTACGCGGCCTACCGCACGGCCGACCACCAGGAATCCACGACCCACACGGCGACCACGTCCCCCATCGCAACCCTCGCCAACCGCCTATCGGGCCGCTGACCCCAACCCCGCCCAAAGGCCCCTGGGCACACACCCAGGGGCCTGGCGCTGGAACCCCGTCACGTTCGAACCGACGGCCCTCGCTTTGCTCCCGAGCGGAGCCGAGATGGTGCGTCGCGGTCTAGGCAGCGTCCCAGCCGAATCGACCTTCCAGGCCAAGCTGATCCGTAGCTCCAGCCGGATCGGCCGGCGACGGCAGGACCCACCGCTCCGCGCCCCGGAGGGCAGCCATCGGACGAGTTCCAGGGTTGTGGCAGGGCGCTTGCGTACCACCCCAATCGGGGCCGGGCGCACCGCCGGCCGGCTCAGCTGTGATCGATCCACTCGCTGAACCTGATCCTCACCTGGTGGTTGTGATCGGTGTGCCAGACGACTGCGCCACTGATCTGGTCTCCCAGCGCTGGAAGGCTCGCACCGTGTGGCATGGAGCCGATGTCCGCCAGGCCGACCGCATGGGGCACGCCGTCGATGCGCAGGAAGACCCCGAAGGGCCAGCATTCCACGACCTGACCCGTGATGCGGGTCCCTACGGGCAGTGCGGAAACGGTTGCCGACCACGCTCGGCGGATCTGCTCAGGGGTGGGCCAGTCGTATTCCTGCATGAGCCGATCCTGTCAGCGGAATGCCGCGCGGTGGACAAGCCCTGGTCTTGAAGACCCCGTCCCGTGGGTCCCCGTCACTCCGATGGCACCGGGCGCGCAAGGAGCACGCCGGTTGCCTGGCCCAGCGACGGCGGCCTGCAAGGGACGCCACTTCCATGGCGCATCATGTCCGACATGCTGCTGACCTTTGGTTCCGACCGCCAGACTCACAAGTTCACGTGCGACTGCTGCAACGCCCCCATCGAGCGGGCATGGGATTTCATCCACGCCGACGGCGTTCCCCACGCGTTGTACTTCGCGAACTGCTACCACCACGCCGATCAAGACCATGACGCGTGGATAGACGTGATCTTCGGTACGTGGGGCGCCGGGCCGGACGAGTGGACGGACCACGTGTCCTTCGCCTGCCGTGTCGGTCCCGTGGCGGGCCAGACTTCTCCGGCCTCCACACTGGTGACCGCCGGCCTGGCGCACCCGGACGAACCGCTCTTCGGGCTCAAGCTCGATCGTGAAGCCGCTTTGCAGCACCCGCGACTGAACGAGTTCTGGCACGTCTCGGACTTCATCCTGGAGAATGATCCCCTGGTGAGAGCGCACGTCTACGGCCGCTAGAGGCACCGAGGTCGGCGGAAGAGCATGACGGCAAGCGATCACGGGCTCTCAGAGCGAAGTCAGCACCCTCCGTCAGCGTGCAGGGCCGAGCCCGGTTCGCTGGGCGATGAGTGTCGGACAGCAGACACACCTGGGTCGTCGGTAGCTGGGGCTACATCGGGCCGCGCCTGCCCAGCCGCGGCCACCGCTTGCCGCGCAACGGGCTACGTCCCTGCGGCTGACAGGGACGACCCCCGGTGTCGTAGCCGCCTGGCAAGATCGCGCACGTGACAGCCATCGAAGATCTCGTTGCCCGCGTAGCGGCGAAGGCCAGGGCCACTTCCACGACGTTGCCCGCCGTCGCCACTGCCGAGGAGGTGGCCTCGGCGGAGGCCGTTCTCGGGTTTGCGCTCCCACCTCTGCTGGCGCGTCTCTATCGCGAGGTGGGCAACGGTGGCTTCGGGCCCGATTACCAGCTTCTTCCGCTGATCGGGTCGGGACGTACGGCGCTGAGCGAGTACCAGTGCGAACGATCCGCCTCGGCCAAGGAGGAGACACCGCACTGGCCGGCGGGCGTGCTGCCGATCCTCGACTGGGGCTGCGCCATGTACGCCGCGGTGGACTGCCACAGCGAGACCGCCACGGTCCTCCTCTTCGAGCCGAACGCCATGGGGGACGACAGGGCCACCGCCTGGTTCGTCGACGCCGGGAGTCTGACCGAATGGCTCGAAACCTGGCTCGCCGACACAGGGTGGTACCGGGAAGACGCCTATGAGGACGAAGACGTGGCAGAGCCGACCCCGTGGGAGTCCGCCGCCGCCCGGATCGCGGAGTGAACGAATCCGCAGGATGAACGCCGAGCCCGGTGGAGGGGCTCCTCGCCCGCGCCACCGCCCAGCGCACCAAACGCCTCCCCCGGCCCTCCGCTCACACCGAGGAGCTTCGCACCGAGTGTGCGCCAAACAGCCTTAGCTGCCCGGCGCACGCGCGTTGGCCTGGCGCCGTCCACTGCAGGACAGCTCAGCGAGGCTACGCCGACGCCACCGGCGCTAGCCAAATGGAACACACCCCCGCCGCCCTGAACCGGGTGATTCATTACGTACGCGTGGTGTTACTTACGTGCGCGTGTAATTGAAAAGGGTGCCGAATTCCCGTACAGGCATGACCCTTTCACCCGCGATCCGCACGGAAGTTCGCCAGCTTTCGTTACAATTGCTCGATTTGCTTGACATTGCGCAGCTAACGCGAGAAGGCTTGATCTTGATCGATGCGACAGTCCGGCTCGCTCTGCCGCAAAGCGAGACACTCCGGAGGCTGAGTCATAATGACCGGCATGAAAATGAAGAGGGTCGGCGCAGCAATAGCCGCAGCGGCCGCAGCATTCGCACTCGGGGTCGGCGGAGCAAACGTGGCACAAGCCAAGATCACGCCTGCCGACGTTTCCTGTACCAACAACGGTGGCCAGCAGCCGGGCGGCCAGCAGCCCAGCTGCACCGGTGGCGGTCTGACGCAGGAAACCGAGAACCAGAACCCCGCAGGCCACGCCCCTCGCGGACACAACTGACACCCGACCCGAACTCACCAGCAGGGCTGAGCCCCCTGGCCGCAGAATTCGCAGGCGGGGGGCTCACATGCGCCTGGGGCGACTTCTCACCAGAGGGCCGGCTCGTCTCGAGCTCCGCGGCCTGACCGCTACCGCACAGGATCCGCGCGGCCAGGTCGCGGCACAGAGCGCCCAGGCCGGGAACGGGCGTACGGTGGGTTCAGGCATCATCCGCAGCAAGCACGGGTCACACCGGCAAGGGCACAGCACTCGATGCGGGGTCCATGGAGCGGCTCGCCGCCTCCCCGTCGGTTCCAGTGAAGAGAGCCGCCATGGCTAAGTGGCAACGGCGGAGGGCTGCGGAACCCTCGATCACCGAGCGCAAGAGCTTCGTCGCCCCCACAGGAACGGCTTGGGTCACACTTGAACATGCCGGAAACTCGGTGGACTACACCCTGCGCACCGTCGGCGAATTCGACGTTGAAACCGTCTCTTGCCTCCATGACGCCCTGCGCGTGATACCTCAGACACGCTCGGGCCGCACGATCATCGACGTCTCGCAGGTCGGCTTCGGCGACTCATCCTTCCTTGAGGCACTCATCCGTGCCCACTTCCAGGAGCGCACCCTGATCCTCGCAGGCCCATTGCCGCCCGAGCTCCGGCGCCTCCTCCAGCTCACGGGCGCCCTGCGCATGTTCCATATAGAGCCGCACGAAGTCTCCTAGGGAGGCGCGAGCGCACAAGAATGGGGCGGTTCTCCCCCGACAACCCTAGGAACGCATCGGACACGGGAGAAGTACCTTCTATTCGTCGAGCCATGGGCCTCGAGTGATCTGTTCGTGAAGTCGCTCATCCAGGCAGTTCAGGTGGGCCCAGACGAACTGTTTGCTCCGTTCCCCGGCCCGCGTGATCTCCAACGTGACGCCATCACCGGAAAGGCCGACGTCGGTGGTTTCCATACAGAACGCGCAGCTCACTGGCTCCTCGGTACTCATCGGGTGAATGTAGCCCGAGGCGCGCAGATCGAGTTCGGTGGCGCTTGGACTGGAGCTGCTGCAGGTCCCCGACCTGTCGGCTTCCGCGACCACCCACCCCTACTCCCATCCCAAGCCCCCACCGGCCGGCACCCGCGTGCGGCGCCCCCGCCATCCCGGAGCCTGAGGCCCCCGCCGGAGGCATGTCGGTGACAGCTGGAACCGCGGGCTTCGGGGCTCGACTCATGCCCTTGGGCCTATCCCGACTTGCAGGGGCGGGCGTCGGCGCAGCGGGGGCGGAGCGGGCCGAAGGCAGGAGCGTCGCCCCGAGCGGAGCCGGGAAGCCCGCCCGGCGGAGCGGAGCGCAGCCGGGTGCCTTGATGAGGTAGAGAAACCTGTAACAGCTCCCCCGTTGATCCTCGGCTACGCCGTGGTGAGTGCGTCGGCGATGGCCTGCATGTCGTCGGTGATCGTGTCGGCCTGCGCTTCCGCGAACAGGTCGGCCTTGTGGGGCTTGTTGGCGTAGCCGATCACCGTTGTCCCAGCGGCGTGAGCGGCCTGGATGTCCGTGAGCGAGTCACCGATCAGCGTGCAGTTCGTGACGTCCATGCGCATCCGCTCGGCCGCCGTGATGAGCGGGAACGGGTTCGGCTTCATCAGGTGCGGCTGCCCCGTGGGGCGACCGACGATCTTCGCGACGTAATCCCCCAAGCCGTGCAACTCCACGAAGCGTTGAACACACTCGGCAGAGTTGTTGCTCACCACCGCGACCGCCCTTCCTGAAGCGTGCGCGGCCCGGAGGGCTTCCACTGCCCCGGGCGTCGGGAGGCCGGCCACTGCGACAGCCTCGACCTCGGCGGCCGTCAGCGCTCGCTCGACCTCCTGGCCGAGATCGGCGTTCGCCTCGTGAGCGATGCGCAGGACCTCGATCGGGTCGTCGGTCTCGGCGGCCTTCGCGCCCGCGGCTGCGTCCCGGGACGAGAGCAGCGCTGTGAGTTGCTTGGCGACCTCGTGGGCGGGCAGTCCGGCGAACACGTCGCACACCGGTCCGTCGAAGTCGAAGAAGATGACTCGCGCGTTCGCCAGGACCGCCGGGAGCTGGTCATCGTGCGTCAAGGTCGAAGTCCCTTCCGACGGTCTCCCAGACGCTGTCGAACCACATGCGAGCCTGCTGCACCGCTGGAGGACTGGCCGTCGTTGATCGAGTGATGGAAGAGCGTGGTGTCCTTGCCGACCAGATCGTAGATCTCGATGGTCTCACTCTGGGCAACGACCTTGTTGGGTCGGATCGGGCAGTGCCCGAAGAACGCGTCCTCGTTGTTGATCACGTACAGCTGGAAGAACTGCGTACCTCTGTGAACGCTCATGAGCTCGCGGGTGCTGACGCGGATGGGGCACAGCACGACCCGGGCCGCGCTGATCTATCAGCACATGACGAGTGACCGTGATCAGCACATCGCGGGGAAGCTCGGGGAGATGATCCGCCAAGCCCGTAAGGACGGGCCTTCTGGCACGTAGGTGGCACGGCCGTGATCATGCGAAAGGGCCAGCACACGGGAGTCGATCCTGTGAGCCGGCCCTTTGCCTGGAGCCCCCTGTCGGGTTCGAACCGACGACCCCCGCTTTACAAGAGCGGTGCTCTGGCCAGCTGAGCTAAGGAGGCAGCGAGTGCAGTGTAACCAACCCCCGACCCGCCGAGGTCGGAAATCTCACCGGCTCGGGAGTGCTGACAGATCCGGAATCGCCAGGTAGCGTCACCCGGAGTCCGCTCCGGTGGACTAGACCTCAATCCTTCCTTTACTCGGATCGTCCGGCACGTTCCTGCCGGTGAAGGGATTCATCACCATGGCTTCTGTCACCTTCGACAAGGCGACCCGGCTCTACCCGGGTTCCGACAAGCCCGCCGTCGACCAGCTGGAGATCGAGATCGAGGACGGCGAGTTCCTCGTCCTCGTCGGTCCGTCCGGCTGTGGCAAGTCGACCTCCCTGCGCATGCTCGCCGGTCTCGAGGACGTCAACGGCGGCTCCATCCGCATCGGTGACCGTGACGTCACGCACCTGCCGCCGAAGGACCGGGACATCGCGATGGTGTTCCAGAACTACGCGCTCTACCCGCACATGACCGTCGCCGACAACATGGGCTTCGCGCTCAAGATCGCCGGCGTCAACAAGAGCGAGATCCGCGCCAAGGTCGAAGAGGCCGCCAAGATCCTCGACCTCACGCCGTACCTGGACCGCAAGCCGAAGGCGCTCTCCGGTGGTCAGCGGCAGCGTGTCGCGATGGGTCGCGCGATCGTGCGCGAGCCGCAGGTGTTCCTCATGGACGAGCCGCTGTCGAACCTCGACGCCAAGCTCCGTGTCTCGACCCGTACGCAGATCGCCAGCCTGCAGCGCCGGCTCGGCATCACCACCGTGTACGTCACCCACGACCAGGTCGAGGCCCTCACCATGGGCGACCGGGTCGCCGTGCTGAAGGACGGCCTGCTCCAGCAGGTCGACTCGCCGCGGAACATGTACGACCGTCCCGCCAACCTCTTCGTCGCCGGCTTCATCGGCTCCCCGGCCATGAACCTGGTCGAGGTGCCGATCACCGAGGGCGGCGTGAAGTTCGGCAACAGCGTCGTCCCGGTCTCCCGTGACGCGCTCTCCGCCGCCTCCGCCAAGGGCGACACGACCGTCACGGTCGGCATCCGCCCCGAGCACTTCGATGTCTCGGGTGCCACGAGCAAGGAGGGCCTGGCCGTCTCCGTGAACGTCGTCGAGGAGCTCGGCGCCGACGGATACGTCTACGGCTCCGCCCGCGTCGGCGGCGAGGACAAGGACCTGGTCGTCCGCGTCGGCGGCCGCGCCGTGCCGGAGAAGGGCTCGACGCTGCACGTCGTGCCGCGCCCGGACGAGCTGCACGTCTTCTCCACCTCGACGGGTGAGCGCCTCTCCGGCTGATCCACCCCGTGCCGTCCGGCCCTGTTCCCGCTTGCGGGAACAGGGCCGTTCGCGTACACGACCGGCGTGTCGACAAATACCCCGGCAGACCCGTCAATTCGGGCGTCGACGTCAACACCGGATTCGAAAAGCCGCTTCGAACCATCCCTCGCGAGAGTGACTAAATGTCGCCATATCACTACCGGCCGCTACGCTCGCCTGCGTGACGCACACTGCCCGCCGTATCGGCCGCTCTCTCGCTCTCGTCCTGCCCGTCGTCCTGGTGCTCTCCGGGACGCTCGCGGTGTCCGCCGTCCCGTGGGCCGGCCAGGCCTCCGGGACCCAGATGCTCACCGCGTCCTCGGAGGACGTCTCCGTCCCCGCCAAGTCCCGTGCTCCGCAGGATATTCTGCGCGACCGCCTGCTCGCAGAGCTTCAGGAGAAGGACCCCGGCACGGCGTTGACGCACCTCCAGCGCGAGGTCGAGAACAGCCCGTCCCTCGCCAAGCACTGCATGTCCATCGCCCGCGCCCTCGGCAAGGCGGCCGTGCGGTACTACGGCCCGACCCGCGCCCAGTCCTACTCCCGCCCGGTCTGCGACACCTCGTTCGCGACCGGCGTGATGTACGCGAGCTGAGTCGCGAAACCACCCCGCGACGCTGAACGGCTGCCTCACGAGGTGCGCATATCGTTCCCGGTATGGATACCTCTCCGACGCAGGCCGTGGTCCTGGCGGGCGGCCAGGGCTCGCGCCTGCGCCCGTACACCGACGACCGCCCCAAGCCGATGGTCGAGATCCCGGGAACCGGGACCCCGATCATCGGCCATCAGCTGTCCTGGCTCGCCGCCGAGGGCGTGACGGACGCCGTCGTGTCCTGCGGCCATCTCGCCGAGGTGCTCCAGGAGTGGCTCGAGAGCGCCGATCTGCCGCTCCGCGTGACGACCGTCGTCGAGTCGGAGCCGCTGGGCCGTGGCGGCGGCCTCAAGTACGCCGCCGCGCACCTGCCTGACTCCGGGCAGCCCTGGTACGCCACGAACGGCGACATCTGGACCCGTTTCTCCCTGCGCGAGATGGCCGAGTTCCACGCGGAGCGGGACGCCACCGCCACGCTCGCCCTCGCCCGCCCCCGGATCCCGTGGGGCGCCGTGGAGACGGACAACTTCGGGCACATCACCGACTTCATCGAGGCGCCCCCGTCGCCGTTCCTCATCAACGCGGGCGTGTACGTCTTCTCCGCCGAGTTCACGGAGCTGCTCCCCGAGCGGGGCGACCACGAGCGCACCACGTTCCCCCGGCTGGCCAGGGAGCGCCGGCTGGCGGGCTTCCCGCTGCCCCAGGGGGCGTACTGGCGGGCGATCGACACCGCGAAGGACCTGACGGAGGCTGCGAAGGAGCTGGCCGCGCAGGGGGTGTGACAGCGGTTCGCACGTACGGGAAGGGCGGCACCACTCGGAAGTGGTGCCGCCCTTGTCGTGCGCGGGGGTTCGTCCGGACCGGGTCGTCAGCCCAGGAGGCCGCCGATCGGGTTGCGGTTGCCGCCGGAGGTGGCGCCGCTGGTGGGGTCGGTGGTGCCGGTGCCGCCGCCGCTGCTCGTACCGCCCGAGCCGGTCGGGCCGGAGCTGGTGGACGGCGGGGCCGCGGGCCTGGAGTGGCTCGGGGTGCTGTCGGTGCCGCGGGTGGCGGTCGGGCGGCTCTCCGAGATCCGGCCGGTCTCCCGTACGGTCTCGCTCGGCTCGGCCTTCTCCTCGTCCTCGCGCTCTCCGCTCGCACCGGCCGTCGCGGACGGCTTGGGGCGGGTGGAGGCGGACTGGGAGGGGCTGCGCTCGCCGGACTCCTGCGGGAGGGACCGGCCGGGGAGGTGGTTGATCGGGTCGTCGTTGGGGCCGGGCACGGTGACCATCTCGGTGGACCGCACGGCGCCGCCGAGCATGGAGCCGAGGAGGAGCGTGAGGCCGACGACGACGGAGGCGACGAGGGCACCGCGGCGCAGGACGCGACGGCGGAGCTCCCACAGTTCGGAGCGGGGTCCGAGGGTGCGCCAGGCTTCGCCGGCGAGGCGTCCGTCGATGGAGTAGACGGGGGCTCCGGCGATGATCAGCGGGGACCAGGCGGCGAGGAAGATGATGTCGGCGGAGTCGTAGACGGGGACGCTCTTCCAGCTGACGGTGAGGATCAGCGCGGCGGAGAGCAGGGCGCCGATGACGGCCGCGACGCGCTGCCAGAGTCCGAAGACGGTGAGGACGCCGACGACGACCTGGAGGAAGGCGACGGTGAGTCCGGCGCCGACGGGGTGCTGGAGGGCGAAGTCGCGGAGGGGTTCGGCGAGGGCCCAGGGGTTGAGCGAGTTGAGCCACTTGACCATGGAGCCGCGTTCGCCGCCGTCGAAGTAGACGGGGTCGCAGAGCTTGCCCATGCCCGCGTAGATGGAGATGAAGCCGAGGAAGACGCGGAGCGGGAGGAGGACGACGCCGAGGTTCATCCGACGCCCGGGGTAGTAGGCGTGGCGGACCGGGTCGGCGCCGTGGCGGTGCGGGCGGTTGCGGTACTCGTCGTCGGCGTCCCGGTCGTCGCGGTCCCCGTAGGACGCGTCGTACGGACCGTCGTGCGGGCCGCCGCCGTACGGCCCGTCGTAGGCGCCTTCGGCGCGCCGCATGGGCGGCAGCAGCGGGGCGGCCGGCTCGGCGGGGACGACGGGGGTGGGCATGGTGTCGTCGATCCGCGGGATGGCCTGGGTGATGCCGGCGTCAAGGGGTCCCGGAGGCTCCAGGGTGGAGACCGAGGACTCCCGTACGGCCTGGAGCAGTCCGGTGGCGCCCGGGTCGCCGGGCGCGGACTTTCCGGTCCACACGACGGGCCGCCGGCGCCCGGCGGCCGCACCCGCTCCGGCGAGGGCCGAACCGCGGGAGGCGGCGGCGAACTTCGGCTGCTGGGCCGGCGCGAGCCGCACACGGAAGCTGGCGTGGTTCACGATGACCTGCGCGGGGTCGGAATCCACTTTGACCATGCTCAGCGCAGGCTGATCGTCGAACCCCGGCCGGGGCGTTCTGGTGTCCACACTCATCTAACCGAGTGACGCCGGTTTAGGACACTGCCTTGACGGGCGGCAAATGTCCGAGGCCCGTCAAGATCAATGTCACGGGGGCGCACGGCCGGGGCAGCCGTTGTTCCATGATGCGCCGTCAGTTGACTTTACAATCGCGGGACGCCAGTCGAGGGGAGCGACATCATGGCCAGCCGCATTCAGCACGGCCGGAACGACCAGCCCGGTCCGTCGGCACCACCGCAGGTCCCGCAGCAACGGGCTCCCGACGGAGCCCCGTTGCCCGGTCCGGATCGCGCGCCGGACACGCCGGACGCCCGGTCCGCGCCCGTGCCGGAGCCGGCGCGACGGGAGAACCAGCTCGTCTTCTCGGATCTGACGAACTACCCGGTCATGGCACAGGCGCTCGACGACCAGTGGCTCCCGGCGGAGTTGGCCGCGGGCCGGCAGGAGCCGGGGGCTCCCCGGAAGGTGGCCGGAGGCGTGGCGGCCGCATCCGCCGAGTTGCGCCGCTCGCTGGTCAACAGCGGGACCCTGGTGGTCAATCGGGCCTTCTTCGTGAACAACGAGGCGCTGTACTCGAACTTCGTCCCGCAGGCGGAGGCGGGTGACCGCAACGCGTTCGCGCGGCTGCTGAACGACCGGGTGATCGTCCCGTACCTGTACAAGGAGCGGGACGGCACCGAGGACTTTCCCTTCACGCACGACGCCGTCGCCGGCCGCGCCTGGCGGCGGCTGGTCTCGGAGGAGTCCGACCCGGCGTTCGTACGTCTGGACTGGGACGAGGAGGCGAACCGGGCCGGCGCCGACCGCATAGGCCAGCGCTTCACCCGGCAGCTGGCGGGGCTGCGGTGGCTGCGCGCCCCGCAGCTCGCGAAGGACCTCGGCATTCCGGAGGAGCTGGCCCACGCGATGGGCGAGGGGATCCTGAAGGACATCCTCGTGTGGGCGGCCTCCCAGGACCGGACGAGCAACATCAGCCGCAGCGCGCTCTACGAGCAGTTCCTCACCCGCCCCGGCACGGCCCCGCACGAGAACCTGCTGCGGGACGGCGACGAGATCGTGCCGACGAAGCAGCTGATCGACCTCATGTACAACCTGGGGGTGCCGGACGCGAGCGGGCTGGTCGCGGCGACGCCGCCGGGCTCTCCCCCGCGCCGCACGCTTCAGGAGGAGGTCTCGCCCGACGCGCAGGCGCAGGATCCGGAGGCGATCGGCCGGCTGGTGCGGAACCTGGTCGCCGATTCGCTGCACCGGGCGGTCGACGGACCGAACTCGTACGCCGGTCTGTCGCTTGCCGACATCATCGGTCTGCGCGAGACGGGTGAGTGGCAGGCGTACGTGACGTCGCTCGACGCGTTCATCCACGGCAGCTTCCGGGACGGGCGGATTCCGAGTTCGGAGGAGTTCTCGCAGCGGACCGCGACGATCGCCCGGAACCACGCGCGGATGCTGAAGGCGGCTCGTGCGGCCAGCCGTTCGCGCGAGGGGTTCGCCCGGGAGATCACCACCTTGCTGGTGCTCGAGTCGGGCGGGGTGGCACTGCAGGTCGCGAGTGGCGAGGAGGTGTCGCTGCTCGCCGGTTCGCTGCAGATGCTGACGGCGGTGGGCGGGGCGCTGAGTGTCCGTCTGGAGTTCTGGGACCGCGGTGCCCGGGACCGCCGCTCGGGCCTGGGGCACTCGCTCACATTGCCGACGCTTCGACTGGGCAACCTCAAGAAGGACTGGGAAGCCATCCTGGGGGCGTACGGCGGTCAGGTCGTCGAGACCGGGCGGGCGCCCGGTGGGAACGGGCAGGCCGACCAGCAGGGGCGGCACGGCTAGGACGTGCCCGGTGGCCCGGCCGGGCGTGGAGGGGAAGAGCATGAGCAAGGAGCCGGTGCGGCGGTACGAGCTGCTGCGCAGCGAGCGGCCGGAGCTGTTCCGCAACGACCCGGGCGGCATCGAGATCCTCACGGATCCGACCGCCGTCGAGGCAGCGGGCGGGGTGCTGTACCAGGACCCGTACGTGATGCTCGTACGGGACGCCGTGCGCTTCCCCGACGGCCGTACGGGCACGTACATCCGCTCGGTGAGCGCGGCCGCCGAGCCGGGGTGCGTGATCCTGCCGCTGCTGGGCGATGGGATGGTGCTGATCGAGCACTATCGGCACGCGACGCGGTCCTGGCAGTGGGAGATTCCGCGCGGGTTCGGCACTCGGGGTCTGACGGGCGAGGCGAACGCCGCGAAGGAGCTCGGGGAGGAGATCGGGGCGCGGGTGCGGGAGCTGATCCCGCTCGGCTCCCTGCATCCCGATTCGGGGGTGACGGGCGACCGGGTGCTGCTGTTCGCGGCCCGGATCGGCGCGGTGGGAAGGCTGGGGGTGGGCGAGGGCATCCGCAGCTCGCTGACGCTGCCGTTCGCGGATGCCGAGGCCATGATCGCCGACGGGCGGATCACGGACGGCTTCACCATCGCCACCATGACGCGCGCCCGCCTGGCAGGCCTGACGGCCTGAGGCGGGCGCGGGTGCGGTTGCCGGTGCCGGCGGTTCAGCCCTGGCGGCGGCGGGCGACCTCGTAGAGGACGATGCCTGCGGCGACGCCGGCGTTCAGGGATTCGGCGCCGCCCGGCATCGAGATGCGGACGCGGTAGTCGCAGGTCTCGCCGACCAGGCGGCCGAGGCCCTTGCCCTCGCTGCCGATGACGATGACGACCGGGCCGTCGAGCGCCTCCAGGTCCTCCACCGTGTGCTCGCCGTCCGCGGCGAGGCCGACGACCGTGAGGCCCTCCTTCTGGAAGCCCTCCAGCGCCCGGGTCAGGTTGGTGACGCGGGAGACCGGGGTGCGGGCGGCGGTGCCGGCCGAGGACTTCCAGGCGCCGGCGGTCATGCCGGCCGCGCGGCGCTCGGGGACGACGACGCCGTGGCCGCCGAAGGCGGAGACGGAACGGACGATCGCGCCGAGGTTACGCGGGTCGGTGACACCGTCGAGGGCCACGATCAGCGGGTCCTCGTGGGCGTCGTAAGCGGCCGCGGTGAGGTCCTCGGGGTGCGCGTACTCGTAGGGCGGGACCTGGAGGACGAGGCCCTGGTGGTTCAGGCCGTTCGTCATCCGGTCGAGCTCCTGGCGCGGGGCCTCCATCAGGTTGATGTTGCCCCGGTCGCCCGCCAGCTTGAGGACGTCACGGACGCGCTCGTCGTTGTCGATGAACTGCTGGACGTAGAGCGTGGTCGCGGGGACGCCGTCGCGCAGCGCCTCGAAGACCGGGTTGCGGCCGACGACCATCTCCGAGGTGCCCTTGGGACCGCCGCGGCGCGGGGCGGGGCGGCGGGCGGCGGCGTGCTTGGCCTGGGCGTTGGCGATGCGGTTCTTCTTGTGACCCTTGCGGGCGGAGGCGGGCGGCGTGGGGCCCTTGCCCTCGAGGCCCTTGCGCCGCTGGCCACCGCTGCCGACCGTCGCGCCCTTCTTGTTGGACGTGCGGCGGTTTCTGCGCTGGCTGTTCCCGGCCATGACTACCTAATCCTCGGTGTTGCGTACATAGGTCTGTAAGTGAAGTGTGCCGCCCGGCTCCCCGAGCGGCACATCATCAACGGTTGCCCAGCGTCCAGCGGGGGCCGTCGGGGCTGTCCTCGATGGCGAGGCCGGACTGGCCGAGCTGGTCGCGGATCGCGTCCGCGGTCGCCCAGTCCTTGCGCTCGCGGGCCGACTCGCGCTGCTGGAGAACGAGCCGTACGAGGGTGTCGACGACGCCGTGGAGCTCCTCGCCGCGGTCGGTCTCCTCGGCCCAGTGCGGGTCGAGGGGGTCCAGACCGAGGACGCCGAGCATGGCCCGGACCTCGGCGAGGCGGGCGATGGCCTCGTCCTTGTCGTCGGCCGCGAGGGCGCTGTTGCCCTGGCGGACGGTGGTGTGGATGATCGCGAGCGCCTGCGGGACGCCCAGGTCGTCGTCCATCGCCTCGGCGAAGGCCGGCGGCACCTCGGGGGCGGGCGGTACGGTCTTGCCCGCCTTCTCGGTGACCCGCTGGACGAAGCCCTCGATCCGCGCGAACGCGGACTCGGCCTCGCGCAGCGACTCCTCGCTGTACTCGATCATCGAGCGGTAGTGCGGGGTGCCGAGGTAGTAGCGCAGGACGATGGGGCGCCAGTGCTTGACCATCTCGGAGACGAGCACCGAGTTGCCGAGCGACTTCGACATCTTCTCGCCGCTCATGGTGACCCAGGCGTTGTGCACCCAGTACGAGGCGAAGTCGTCGCCGAACGCCTTGGCCTGGGCGATCTCGTTCTCGTGGTGCGGGAAGATCAGGTCGAGGCCGCCGCCGTGGATGTCGAAGGCGGAGCCGAGGTACTTGTGCGCCATGGCCGAGCACTCCAGGTGCCAGCCGGGGCGGCCGCGGCCCCACGGGGTCTCCCAGTCCGGCTCGCCGGGCTTGGTGGCCTTCCACATGGCGAAGTCACGCGGGTCGCGCTTGCCGGTGATGCCTTCCTCGGCGGGCTGGCGGAGGTCGTCGATGTCCTGGTTGGACAGGGCGAGGTAGCCGGGGAACGAGCGGACGTCGAAGTAGACGCTGCCGTCGGCCTCGTAGGCGTGCCCGCGCTCGATGAGGCCGCGCATCATCTCGACCATCTCGGTGACATGGCCGGTGGCACGGGGCTCGTACGTGGGCGGCAGGCAACCGAGCGCGTCGTAACCGGAGTTGAAGGCGCGCTCGTTCTCGTAGCCGATGGACCACCAGGGGCGGCCCTGGTCGGCGGCCTTGGCGATGATCTTGTCGTCGATGTCGGTGACGTTGCGGATGAACGTGACGTCGTAGCCGCGGTACTCGAACCAGCGGCGCATGATGTCGAAGTTCAGCCCCGAACGGATGTGGCCGATGTGCGGGGCGGCCTGGACGGTGGCGCCACAGAGGTAGATCGAGACACAGCCCGGTGTGAGCGGGGTGAAGTCACGGATCTGCCGGGCGCTGGTGTCGTACAGGCGAATAGTCACCACTCCAGGGTAGTGGGCGTGTGGTAGTGCCCCGCGACCGATTGCGGGTCGCGGGGCGGGATTTTTCCGGTGGTGCGTCAGGTGGGGTGGTAGGGGGGCGTGGTCCGGCGGCGACCCGGCCTGGTCGGGCGGGGCCGTGGACCGGTGCGGCCGGGTGCGCCGGGCGTGGCGACGGCACGCCACACCCGACCACGGCCTGGGCCTGGTCGGTGGGTGGGGCGGCGTGGTGGGTGCGGCGGGGCCGGTGCGTCCGGGGCGTTGCGTCGGGCGACGCGGTGCGGGGCGTCAGCGGCGGTGCGGCGCGGTGGGCCGGCGGCGATGCGTGGTGCGTCCGGGCCGGTGGGTCGGGCGCGGGCCTGTCGTGGACCGGCGCTGCCCCGTGGATCCGGCCGCGCGGCCCGGTGCGTCGGGCCGCGCGGTGCGGGGTGTCAGGGGCGGCGGTAGACCAGGGCGGTCGCCAGGGCGGCCAGGCCCTCCGCGCGGCCGGTGAGGCCGAGGCCGTCCGTCGTCGTGCCGGAGACGGAGACGGGGGCGCCGACCGCCTCGCTCAGCGCCTTCTGCGCCTCGTCGCGGCGCTTGCCGACCTTCGGGCGGACGCCGATGACCTGGACGGCGACGTTGCCGATCTCGTACCCCTCGGCGCGCACGATGCGGGCGGCCTCGGCGAGGAGGGTGACGCCGGCGGCGCCCGACCACTCGGGCCGGGAGGTGCCGAAGTGGGCGCCGAGGTCGCCGATGCCGGCGGCGGAGAAGAGCGCGTCGCAGGCGGCGTGCGCCGCGACGTCCCCGTCGGAGTGCCCGGCGAGCCCGTACTCCTCGTCCTCCCACAGGAGGCCCGCGCACCACAGCTCGCGGCCCTTCTCGAAGGCGTGGACGTCGGTGCCGATACCGGTCCGCGGGATCGGGGGGGTGGGGGTGCCCTCTGCCGAGGTGTCAGAAGCCATCGTTGGCCCTCCTGCGGGCGAGTACGGCCTCGGCCAGTACGAGATCGAGCGGACGGGTCACCTTGAACGCCTCCTCGTGGCCGGGGACGACCACGACGGGCGCGCCGAGCCGCTCGACCATGCCGGCGTCGTCGGTTGCGCCGTCACCGGTGAGGGCGACGGTCGCGTGGGCGTTGACGAGGGTCTCGTAGTCGAAGCCCTGCGGGGTCTGGACGGCGCGCAGCCGGGAGCGCTCGGGGGTGGCGACGACGCTCTCGGGGTCGCCCTTCGTCTCCGCGGGCTCGACCTCCTTGACCGTGTCGGCGACCGGGAGCGCGGGAACGACGGCGACGGCCCCGTCCCGTACGGCCTCGATGACGGCGTCGACCGTGTCGACGGGGACGAGCGGGCGGGCCGCGTCGTGCACGAGGACGGTGGAGACGCCCTCGGGCAGCGCTTCGAGGCCCAGGCGTACGGATTCCTGGCGGGTGTCGCCGCCGGGGACGACGAGGTAGTCGGTCCGCTCGGGCAGGGCGTGCGCGTCGAGGAGGTTCTTGACCTCGGCCGCGCCGTCGGAGGGGGCGACCACGACGACGAGGGAGACGGCGCGCGAGGCGGCCATCGCCCGGACGGCGTGGATGAGCATGGGGGTGCCGTTCAGCGCGCGGAGCGCCTTGGGGGCGCCCGGGCCGAGCCGTACGCCCCGGCCCGCCGCGGGGATCACAGCGGCGGTGCGCGCGGGACGCGTTTCGTCTGTCATCGGTTGCACTCCGGCAGGTTTGTTTCCTCGGCCGACATGGGTATGGCCTCACCGTGCTGGACGCGACGCCTTGACCGGGCCCTTTCCGTGACGACGGTCGGGGCGTACCGCGCGGCACAGGGGATGTGGCTCAGGAGGACGCGAGGGGGGCGGTTGTAGCAGCGCCGTGGACGGCCGGATCGCGAGGCGACGGACGTCGGAACGACGGTCATTCATCGACGCGGTGAACGGGTCCGCGAGGACGCGAACATGCCGCAGCGCCCGGCGACGGTGCTGTGAGTCTCACAGCACGTCAACGGGCACCGCGGCATCGCTTCATTCAGGACGCGAGGACCTCGTCGAGGAGAGCCTCGGCCTTGTCCTCGTTCGTGTTCTCCGCGAGGGCCAGCTCGCTGACCAGGATCTGCCGAGCCTTGGCGAGCATGCGCTTCTCACCTGCGGACAGCCCGCGCTCGCGCTCCCGGCGCCACAGGTCGCGAACTACTTCGGCGACCTTGATGACATCGCCGGAGGCGAGCTTCTCGAGATTTGCCTTGTAGCGGCGCGACCAGTTGGTCGGCTCTTCGGCGTACGGCGCACGCAGCACCTCGAAGACCCGGTCCAGCCCGTCCTGACCGACCACATCGCGAACACCGACGAACTCCGCATTGTCCGCCGGCACACGAACCGTCAGGTCGCCCTGGGCGACCTTGAGCACCAAGTAGGTCTTGTCCACGCCTTTGATCTGGCGAGTTTCGATGGCCTCGATCAGCGCGGCCCCGTGATGGGGATAGACCACGGTGTCGCCAACCTTGAACGTCATGTGACAGGTACCCCTTCCGTGGCTATCCAGGGTAACACGGATACGGCTTCTTCTGAATGGCGTTTTCGCAGGTCAGGGCATATCTCGGGGCTTGACAACAGCGACGCGAACGTGCTGCGGAGGGCTTGCGGAAGGCGGTATTCGCAGGTCGGAGCCGCTGCGCGGACGGAGAGAAACGCGCACGTTACACCCGCCCGGAGGGCTCCAAGAGAGGAACGATGTCCTGTTTTGACCGGTTCGCGTCGCCTCTCTCACCGTACTCCGTTCGAGGATCGGTCACTCGTACGGATGCTTCCGGCGTCGAATCCCGAATTGATCACCCGAGCATCGCGGCAGGGTTTTTCCGCGGCGCGGGCGGAGGAATGCACGCGCGCTCGACGAATTGATCAAGGCGGTTATGTGAACGGCGCGTCAATGGGTCGTGTTTCCGGCCATCACGGAGGGCTTGTGCAGGGCACACGGAGCGCACCCGGAGGGCCCGGGGGCGCGAAGGGGCGGGTCGGGTGCGGGACGGAGAGTGCGGCTCGGTAACCTAAGCGCGCTGACGCACCTTTAGCTCTTCCTTAGCCGGTTGGTCCTGAGCCCGACCCCAGCCGGCCGCCCTTAGCCCGTCCGTACGTCCTAGGAGTTGCCGCCGCCGTGAGCCGCAGCCTTCGACGCGGCGCCCTCGCCGCCACCGCCATCGTGATCTCGATCGCCTCGCTGTCCGCCTGTGGCGCCGGCAACAACGCACAGACGCTCGGAGTGAAGCCGGACAACGCCGCCGTCACCGTGGACGACGTCAAGATCCAGAACGCGCTCGTCATCACCCAGCCCGACGCCACCGTGCAGGGCCCCGCCGTCGTCTCGGCCACGGTCTTCAACAACGGCAGCACCCAGCAGACCCTCGACGCGATCACCCTGCCGGGCACGCGCGCCACGGTGGTCCTGAAGCCCGCCGAGGGCTCCGGCCCGATCACCGTCCCCGCGGGCGGCTCGGTCGTCATCGGCGGCGAGGGCAACGCCACCGCCACGATCGAGGACGGCCGGCTCGCCGCGAAGAACGGCGACGCGCAGGAGGTCGTCTTCAAGCTGAGCCAGACCGGCGATGTCGGCCTGGAGGCGTTCGTCGTCCCGGCGACCAGCTACTTCAAGGACTTCGGCCCGACCGAGATCCCGAAGCCGCCGGCCGCCTCGCCGACGGCGACCCCGACCGCGACCGCGACGGCGGGCCACGGCGCGGAGGGCGACTCCACGGCCTCCCCGTCGGGCACGGCCACCCCGTCGGGCGACGCGAGCCACTCGTCCGCGGGCCACTGACGTACGGCGCACAGCGCAACGCACGCAAGGGGCGCCCCACCGGATCACTCCGGCGGGGCGCCCCTTCGTATGCGTACGGCCTACGGCTCACCGCCCACGGCTGCCCGCTTACAGGTCACCGCCCACGGCTGACCGCTTACAGGTCACCGCCCACGGCTGACCGCTGACCGCTGACCGTTTACGGCTCGAACTTGTAGCCCAGGCCCCGGACCGTCACCAGGTAGCGCGGGGCGCCCGGGTCGGGTTCGATCTTCGCCCGCAGCCGCTTGACGTGGACGTCCAGGGTCTTGGTGTCGCCGACGTAGTCCGCGCCCCAGACCCGGTCGATGAGCTGCATACGTGTCAGGACACGGCCCGCGTTCCGCAGCAGCATCTCCAGGAGGTCGAACTCCTTCAGCGGGAGGTCGACCTTGCCGCCCGAGACCGTGACGACGTGGCGGTCCACGTCCATGCGGACCGGACCGGCCTCCAGGGCCGCGGGGGTGACCTCCTCCGGCTCACCGCGACGGCGCAGGACCGCCCGGATGCGAGCGACCAGCTCCCGCGAGGAGAAGGGCTTCGTCACGTAGTCGTCGGCTCCTATTTCCAGGCCGACGACCTTGTCGATCTCGCTGTCCTTGGCGGTCACCATGATGACCGGGACGTTCGAGCGGCCGCGCAGCTGGCGGCACACCTCGGTGCCGGGCAGCCCCGGCAGCATCAGGTCGAGGAGGACGAGATCCGCTCCGTTGCGCTCGAACTCGTCGAGACCGTCGGGCCCGGTCGCGGCGACCGCGACCTCGAAGCCTTCCTTGCGGAGCATGTACGACAGGGCGTCGCTGAAGGATTCCTCATCCTCGACGACGAGCACTCGGGTCACGGAAGGACCTCCGGGGCAGGGAGCGGTTCGGTCATGAGATCGGGGGTGGGGGAGGCGGACCGGCGGCGGTCCCGTACGGCGCCCGCCTCGGGCAGCCGCAGGGTGAAGGTGGAGCCCTGGCCTTCGGTGCTCCAGACCGTGACCTCCCCGCCGTGCGAGGCGGCCACGTGCTTGACGATGGCGAGGCCGAGTCCCGTGCCTCCGGTGGCTCGGGAGCGGGCCGGGTCGACACGGTAGAAGCGTTCGAAGACCCGCTCGCGGTCCCTCTCCGAGATGCCGATGCCCTGGTCGGTCACGGCTATCTCGATCAGGTCGCCGCCGGGGGCGGCCACGCGGCGGGCCGCGATGCCCACGCGCGTGCGGGCCGGTGAGTAGTTGACGGCGTTCTCGACGAGATTGCCGAGCGCCGCGGCGAGCTGGCCGCGGCTGCCCCAGACGTGCAGGTCGGCGGTTCCTCCCGAGACCATGGTGATCTGCTTGGTGGAGGCGGTGTGCCGGGAGCGGTCGATGGCCTCGGCCACCAGTTCGTCCACCCGTACGGGCTCGGAGTCCTCCAGCGGGTCGTCGTTCTGCACCCGCGAGAGGTCGATGAGTTCCTGTACGAGATTGGTGAGCCGGGTCGCCTCGATCTGCATACGGCCGGCGAAGCGGGTGACCGCCTCGGGGTCGTCCGAGGCGTCCATGACGGCCTCGGAGAGCAGGGAGAGCGCGCCTGTCGGAGTCTTGAGCTCATGACTCACGTTGGCGACGAAGTCGCGCCGTACCGCTTCGATACGGCGGGCCTCCGTCAGGTCCTCGACCAGGAGCAGCACCAGGCGGGAGCCGAGCGGTGCCACGCGGGCGGAGACGGCGAGGGCCTCGCCACGTCCGGTGCCGCGCCGGGGCAGGTCGAGCTCGACCTGCCGTATCTCCCCGTCGCGGCGGGTGTCGCGGGCCATGTTGAGCATGGGCTCGACGGCCAGCTTTCCGCCGCGGACCAGGCCGAGGGCGTACGCCGCCGAGCTGGCCTTCACCACGGAGTCGCTCTCGTCGAGAACGACCGCGGATGAGCGCAGCACCGACAGCACGGTGTCGACGCCGGGCGGAAGCACGGCGTCCGTGTGCAGGGAGGTCCGGGTGGGTCGCGCCTGGTCGCGCTCGCTCCAGCGGAACGCCAGCATGGCGATCACGCCGGTGCACACCCCGGCGATCGCTGCCAATGCGGCGACCGCCGCGTTCACGTCCATGCCATCCAGGTTATGCGGGGTCGCGGACACTCTCCCAGCCGTCCGAGTGGCTGCTCGAACAGTCGTCGCCCAGAGTTCACCGTGGGGACGGTGCCGGTTCATTTGCACTGTTGAGGACGGTGGCCTGTGTCGCCCAGAGTTCACCGAGGGGAAAGGGGTCATTCACTTGGGGTGGACGCTCCTGACTTGTCGGGGGCCGAACGTGGGAGCGTGGGGGTCCGAAGCCCCACCCGGACCCCGGACGCTTGTGAGAGAGGGACATCGATGCGGGACGCGTACCACGAGGAACTTGACTCGATCGGCGAGGGCCTGGTCGAGATGGCCCGCCTTGTCGGGTCGGCGATCGGGCGCGCCACGACGGCGATGCTCGACGCGGATCTGAAGCTCGCGGAGAGCGTGATCGCGGCGGACCAGAAGGTCGACGACCTCCAGCACGACCTGGAGGCCCGGGCGATCGCGCTGCTCGCGCGGCAGCAGCCGGTGGCGACGGACCTGCGGATCGTGGTGACGTCGCTGCGGATGAGCGCGGACCTGGAGCGCTCCGGCGACCTGGCGCAGCACGTGGCGAAGCTGGCGCGGCTGCGCTTCCCCGCCACGGCGGTGCCGCGTGACCTGCACGCGACGATCCTGGAGATGGGTCAGCTGGCGCAGCGCCTGATGGCGAAGGCGGCGGAGGTCATCATCACGAAGGACGTCGACCTGGCGCTCCAGCTGGAGCAGGACGACGACGAGATGGACCTGCTGCACCGGACGCTGTTCCAGCACCTGATGGACGACCGCTGGAAGCACGGCATCGAGACGGCGGTCGACGTGACGCTGCTGGGCCGCTACTACGAGCGGTTCGCGGACCACGCGGTGTCGGTGGCGAAGCGCGTCGTGTACCTGGTGACGGGCGAGCACGCGGACGAACTGCAGCAGGCGGACGCGCCGGTCGAGGGCGCGTAGCCCTAGGGCGGGCGGCGGATCGGAGGCGCCGGATCCGGGCCGGGCGCTTGGCCGCGGGCGGCTGATCGCGGGCGGGCGCTTGGCCGCGGGCGCTGCTCGCTGCGCGGCGGCAGCCCGCCGGGGACGGGCGCCGCTTGCCGGGCAGCCGGGTCGCCGGCGGGTGCCACCCGCCTGCGGCGCGGCGGAGGATCGGTAGTGGGGTGCCCGGCGGCGGGTGCTGCTCGCCGGGCAGCCCGGCGGAGCCACGCGCGCGCTTCGGCGGATCGAGGGCGGGCGCTGCTCGGTGCGCGGCGACAGCCCATCGAGGAGCGCCGGTCGCCGGGCCGCCGGCGGTTACCACCCGCCTGCGGCGCGGCGGAGGATCGGTAGTGGGGTGCCCGGCAGCGGGTGCTGCTCGCCGGGCAGCCCGGCGGAGCCACGCGCGCCTCGGCGGATCGGCCGCGGGCGCTGCTCGCTGTGCCGCTGCAGCCCGCCGGGGACGGGCGCCGCTCGCCGGGCAGGCCGGCGGAGCCAGGCGTGCCTCCGCGCGGGGTGGGGTTCGCACTTCTGTGCGCCGTTGATGCGCCTGGTGACGTGGGCATGGAATGAAGGGGAGGCGACGTACGCCTTCGAGGAGGGACGCCATGCCTGAATCCGCCACCACCGACCCCCAGCAGGAGACGCCGCGCGACACGGTCTTCCTGCCCGTCCTCGGCGCCTGCGGGTGCGGCTCGGGCTGCGGCTGCGGCTGCCAGTCCGGCGGGCCGTGCCAGTGCGGGGGCTGCTCCGGCTAGGCGCGTACGACGAGGGGCCCCGCCCGGAGACCCGGGCGGGGCTTCGTCGTAGGCGGATCACACGTCGAGGACGCCGACGATCTGCCCGCCACTGACCTCGCCCGTCCGGCGGAAGCCCAGCTTCAGGTAGAACTCCTCGGGCCCGTGCTCGCCCGGCTCCCAGGTCACGTGGAACTGACGCGCACCGCGCCGGCGGATCTCGTCGCGGACGGCGTCGACGGCGAACCGTCCGTACCCCTTGCCCTGCCGGTCGCCCGCGATGTTCAGCCGCCACAGGCCGCTGCGGCGGGCGTCCGGGTCGTCCTCCTTGCCCCAGCGGATGTCGATGAAGGCCATGAGGAAGCCGACGAGCTCGTCCCCGTCGAAGATCAGCCGGGGCCAGGCGGTCTCCCCGAACGCGTACGCCTCCGCGAGCGAGGTCGCGACCGGCGCGACGTTCTTCTCCTGGTGCGGGTGGACGCGCAGCGCGAGCGCGGCGTCGACGTTGTCGGGGGTGATCTTCGCGAGGCGGAGCGATGGAGGCATGGACCGGAGGCTACCGACCCGTTCGTGAGTTCCGCCCGCGCATTTGTTCCAGCTCCTGGTCACGGCGCGGGCGCCGGCCGCAGGATGTGTCCGTGCTGACATGGACCCGCCGGCCGATCGCGATCGTCGCCGCTCTCGCCGCGATCCCCGCCGTCGCCGGCTGTACCGTTCCCTCCGCCGGGGCGACCGGTATCTCGGTGACGTCGGACGGGCAGCCGCTCGGCGTGATCCTCATGTGCCACGACCACATCGACGGCGCGAGCCTCCACACCGACGACGACGATCCCGAGACGCGGGACACCACGGGCCGCTGGAGTCGTGTCGAGCCCCTGACCGACTTCACGACCTGGCCCCTGGCCGGGGACGCGGACGGCGCGGCGGACGGCTGGACGGTCGAGCAGCCCCTGGGCACGCTGGACCCGAAGAAGACGTACCGCATGTACGGCTGGACGACCGACAGCTCCTGGGCCGCGGCGGCGGTCTCCTTCACGCCCGCGGACCTCGCGGAACTGACGCCCGGCCAGGTCCGGTACGAGATCGGCGACACGGTGACGACGAGCTCGATCGAGGACTTCCGGAAGACGGCCTGCGACGACTTCTGACCCGCCCGGGCCCGGAGCGTGCCCGGCACATCCACCCCGACGACCCCGGCAACGAAGAAGCCCCCGCCGAAGACTCGGGTGGTCAGGGTGCGTTCAGGCCGAAGGTCTGCCGGCTGGTGCTGGACGCTCCGGGGCTGTTGATGTTGCTGTTCGTGCTGATGTTGTTGAACATCGGGATAACCAGTGGAGGTTCACCACCTCCGATCTGGACGATCTGCCGGCCAGGCTCGACCGGCATACCACCGATCACGAGGAAGAATCCTGGCTCTGGCCTCACCGCATGATCAACCCCCGAAGGACTTCCGGAGCCGACTTAGAGCCAGGGCCGACGGCCCGGTCCGGTCGGGTGCGTACCTGTGACGCCCATGACCACCGAGTAGAGGCTGGTCTCTGCGGCGATGAAGAGGCGGTTGCGCTTGGCGCCGCCCCAGGAGATGTTGGCAACCGCCTCGGGCACGTTGAGACGCCCGATCAGCGTGCCGTCGGGGTCGTAGCAGTGCACTCCGTCGCCCATCGCGGCGGCCCAGAGCCGACCGGCGTCGTCGAAGCGGAGGTTGTCGAAGCGGGCGGTCTTGCGGGCCTCCGCTTCGGCGAAGATCTTGCCCTCGGACAGCGTGCCGTCCTCGTGTACGTCGAAGACCCGGATGAAGCCTGCGCGGGTGTCGGAGACGAACAGTTGCCGCTCGTCGTGTGAGAAGACCAGGCCGTTCGGGGCGCCGAAACAGTCGGCGACCAGCCGCACGTCGCCGGTGGCCGGATCGATGCGGTAGACGTTGTTGGAGCCGATCTCGCTCTGCGCACGATAGCCCTCGTAGTCGCTGGTGATGCCGAAGTCCGGGTCGGAGAACCAGATCGAACCATCGGACTTGACGGCCGCGTCGTTCGGGCTGTTCAGGCGCTTGCCCTTCCATCGGTCCGCCAACACGGTGATCGTGCCGTCTTGTTCGGTCCGGGTCACTCGGCGGTTGCCCTGCTCGCACGTGATCAACCGGCCCTGACAGTCGAGGGTGTTGCCGTTGGTGTGACCGGCGGAGCGGCGGAAGACACTGACGGCACCGGTCTCTTCGTCCCAGCGCAGCATCCGGTCGTTGGGGATGTCGCTCCAGACCACTTGCCGCCAGGCAGGCAGGTAGATCGGCCCCTCGGCCCAGCGGCAGCCGGTGTACAGGACCTCCAGCGCATCGTCACCGTTCATGCACCGCCCGGTACGGAACCGGTCGTCGAGCATCTCGTACAGCCCTGGGCGCTCGCTGGTCATGGGGCCCTTCCCTTCCTACGGCATCGCCTAGTGAACGTGATTCGGCCTAAGGCGAAGGCTGCAGGACAAGCTATGGTCAGCACAAGGAGATTCCGAACGGAGAGCTGTGGATCACATCGATCGCGCCCTGCTGGTACAGCTCCAGCAGAACGCCACTCAGTCCTACGCCGCGCTGGGCCAGGCAGTCGGCCTCTCGGCCGGCGCCGCTCACGAACGCGTGCGCAAGTTGCGGGAACGCGGTGTCATCCGGCGCACTACCGTCGAGATGGACCCGGCTGCACTGGGCGGCGCCGTCCTGGCCTATGTGATGGTCGACTCGACTTCCTGGATGGGTGATGCGGCACAGGACTTCGCCGCGCTCCCCGAGATCCTGGAGGCACACGTCATCGCCGGCACCGCCTCGGTGCTGGTCAAAGTCAGGACCGCATCCACCGAGCAACTGCAGGATGTGCTGCGCCGGATCTACGCCATCGACGGGGTCAGCGGGACGCAGGCCACGGTGGTCCTTGAGACCTTCTTCGAGCGGCCGGTCTCCCCGCGGACTACCGAGCAGGCGTGATCGAGCACTTCATCGGTCGCTCCGCCCTCTCTGACGGCCCACAGACGGCCCACAGGCAGAACAAGGCCCCCACTCGCGGAGAAACCGCAGGTGGGGGCCATGATCACGCGAAGGGTTACTTCTTGCCCTGGTTCTTCACGGCCTCGATCGCCGCCGCTGCCGCGTCCGGGTCCAGGTACGTGCCGCCCGGCTTCAGGGGCTTGAAGTTCTCGTCGAGCTCGTACGCCAGCGGGATGCCCGTCGGGATGTTCAGGCCCGCGATGGCCTCGTCCGAGATGCCGTCCAGGTGCTTGACCAGGGCGCGCAGGCTGTTGCCGTGGGCCGCGATCAGGACCGTCTTGCCGTCCAGGAGGTCCGGGACGATGCCGTCGTACCAGTACGGCAGCATCCGGTCGACGACGTCCTTCAGGCACTCGGTCTGCGGGCGCAGCTCCGGGGGGATCGTCGCGTAGCGCGGGTCGTCGGACTGCGAGAACTCCGTGCCGTCCTCGAGCGGCGGCGGCGGGGTGTCGTACGAGCGGCGCCAGAGCATGAACTGCTCCTCGCCGAACTCCGCGAGGGTCTGCGCCTTGTCCTTGCCCTGGAGCGCACCGTAGTGGCGCTCGTTCAGACGCCAGGAGCGGTGGACCGGGATCCAGTGGCGGTCGGCGGACTCCAGCGCCAGCTGCGCCGTGCGGATGGCGCGCTTCTGGAGGGAGGTGTGCAGTACGTCGGGCAGCAGGCCGGCGTCCTTCAGCAGCTCACCGCCGCGGACCGCCTCCTTCTCGCCCTTCTCGGTGAGGTTGACGTCCACCCAGCCGGTGAACAGGTTCTTCGCGTTCCACTCGCTCTCGCCGTGGCGGAGGAGGATCAGCTTGTACGGTGCGTCGGCCATGCGTCCGAGCCTAATCGACGCCTGACGATTGACGTGCACCGTCAATTCGCTGGCGTCCGACGTATGAGATGCGTAAGTTACGGGTGCCGTTAGAGGGACTTACAGACACGGGGGCCGGCCACACATGTCCATCGACTCGCTCAGACGATCAGCTCGCGCGACCGTCTCCGGTCTCCCCGGCGGCTTCTGGTGGCTCTGGCTCTCCACTCTGGTCAACCGCACCGGCGCCTTCGTCCTCACCTTCCTCTCCCTCTACCTGACCCAGGAGCTCGGGCACTCGGCCTGGTTCGCCGGACTCGTCCTCGCCCTCCACGGCCTCGGCGGCGTCGCCGGTTCCCCGCTCGGCGGGACGCTCGCCGACAAGTGGGGCCGACGCCCCACCATGGTCACCATGCACCTGGCGACGGCCTCCTGCGCCGCCGCCCTCGCTCTGGTCACCACCGCCTGGGGCGTCGCCGCCGTCGTGCTGCTGATGGGCGTCTCGATGCAGGCCGTGCGCCCGTCCATCCAGGCCACGATCGCCGACATGGTCCCCGAGCACGACCGCCGCCGGGCCTTCGCCCTCAACTACTGGGCCCTCAACCTCGGCTTCGCCGTCGCCGCCTTCGGCGGTGGCGCCGCGATCTTCCTCGGCTACCGCACCCTCTTCCTCGTCGAGGCCGTGGCCACCGTCCTGTGCGCCCTGATCGTCTTCCTTCGGCTGCCCGAGACCCGCCCCGAGGCGCGCCGCGACCCCGCCGGCGAGGTCGTGGAGAAGGACCGCGTCAGCGTCCTCGACGTCCTGCGCGACGCCCCCTTCCGCACCCTCGTCCTCCTCAACCTCCTCGTCTGCCTCGTCTTCACCGCGCCCTGGGTCGGCCTCCCCCTCACGGTGGCCGAAGCCGGCCTGAACCCCGGCGCGTACGGCCTGGTCATCGCCACCAACGGCGTCGTGATCGTCGGCTTCCAGCTGCTGGTCAACAAGGTCACCGACAAGCGCTCGCCGGCGATGCTGCTCACCGTCTCCTCGCTGCTCTTCGCGCTCGGCACGGGCGCGACCGCGCTGGCCGGCACGCCGCTGGTGTTCGCCGCCACCGTGGTCGTGTGGACCATCGGCGAGATGGTCCACGTCCCCACCAACGCCGCCGCCACCGCCAAGCTCGCCCCCGAGCATGCGCGCGGCCGCTACCAGGGCGTCATGGGCATGTCCTGGGCCCTGTCCGGCTTCCTCGCCCCGATCCTCGCGGGCTGGGTCGTGGACGGCCCGGGCACCGACACCCTCTGGGTGGCCTGCGGGGTCATCGGCTGCATCGCCGCCGTCGGCTACGCCACGCGGCTCCGCAAGGCCCTGGACGACGGACCCGTACCCGCCCCGGTGCAGGCCGAGCCGGCCACGAGGACCGATGAGTCCGAAGCCCTCACCAAGACCGACGCGACCGCCCCGCTCGCGCAGAAGAGCGACAGCGGCGCCCTCAGCGCCTGAGCATCCGCTGTGCCTCGTACAGGTTCCGGGGGCGGACCGCCCCCGGAGTCCCGTACGCCTCCACGCGCGCGTGGAGCTCGCCCGCGAAGTCCGGTACGTCGATCTGGTCGAACTCGCGCACCTCGCTGATGCCGACCGTCGCGCTGTACGGGGCGATCGTGTCGATCTTGACGAGGCCCGCCCGGCCGTTCGTCACCGTCACGTTCCAGTGGGTGAAGCGGCCGCCGTACAGCGGTCCGGCCGAGGCGTCTCCGCCGTGCCGGCCGTTGTTCTCGACCGTGATCTCCGTCCGTACGTTGGCGAACGGCATCCCCCGGTGGGTGTCGAAGGTGCCCATCTCCATCACCCCGCGCGACCAGACGTTGTAGCTGGAAAGACCCTCCACGTTGATGCCGTGGAGCTGGGTGCCCGCCGGGGCGGGGACCGTGCGGGCCGCGATGCGGAAGTCCTCGACGAGGTTGTCGTGCGCGCCCTCGCGACAGAAGTACGGGTGGTGGGAGCCGCGCCCCTCGACCCGGGTGCGCCGCAGCGTGCAGGCGGAGGCGGCGACGAGTCCGAAGCCGTTGTCGACGTGGCGTACGACGACGTCCTCGGCCCAGCAGTCGTACGCGCACTGGAAGGTGACGCCGTTGTAGCCCTTGTCGAGGAGGTGCGGGGACTGCGGGGTCTCGACCGCTTCCAGGGTCAGTCCCTCGACGCCCGCGTCGGTGAGCGGCTCGGCGAGGGTCGTCAGCCGCGGGTCCCACTCCGGGCGGACGTCCAGCGGGAGGGGACGTTCCAGGGTCGCCTTCCGGCCCTGTACGGACATCACCCGGACCGGCCACTCGTACGGCACGTACGAGGTCAGCTTGGTCTTGTCGTCCCAGAAGTACGCCTCGGGGCCCGGGCCCCCGCCCGCCATGTGCTCCAGGAGGGTGTGGTCCGCGTCGTCGGCCAGACGGAGCAGAACCAGCTGCCCCCGGCGCAGGGTTGACGGGTCGTCGACGGTCACGGACCAGTCGCCGCGCCGGGCGGGGCGGACGGTGGTCAGGGTCCGCCATTCGTCCCGCTTGTCGCCGGTCCAGCCCTCGAAGGGCCAGGCCCGGGCGCGGATCGCGGCGACGAGGGAGGCATGCCGGGCGTGCGGGGCGAGCCAGATGAGGCCGCCGGCCCAGGACCAGGAGGACTTGTCGCCGCCGTAGCGCGAGCCGTAGGGGCCGACGAGTTCGGTGAGGTGCTTCGTCGCGAGCAGCTTCGTACGGGCTGATCCGGCGCCGCGCAGCACCACACCGCTGTGGGCGACGCGGATGAAGTCGTCGATGCGGTATGTGCCGGGCGGGACGAGCACGGTGCCGCCGCCACGCTCCCCCGCCTCGGCGAGCGCCCGGTTGATGGCCGCCGCGGAGTCGGCGGAGCCGTCGGGGGTGGCGCCGTAGGAGAGGACGTTCGCGACGACCGGCGGGCGGGGCGGCCTGGTGGCGCCGCCGCGTGCGCCGGCGCGGCCGACGTAGGGGATCTGGGGGTGGGTGTACGGGGAGTCCGTGTACTCCCTCCAGAGCGAGGAGGACCCCACCGGCCGGAAGCCGGTCGTGGCGGCCACCCCTACCGCCACCGCACCGCCCACGAACTGCCTTCTGCTGATTCCCATGAGCCCGCCTTTCATGGATGTGAACGACATTCAGATGTGCGACGGCGGCGAGCATGGCACGGCCAGGGCGGGGTACGGAAGAGGTCGTGCGATTACCCGGTGGGAGCCGGAAGGGCCACCGTCAGTTCGCGGGCTTCTGGGTCAGATGCCTGAACGCGTCGAGGTTCCGGGTCGACTCGCCCCGCGAGACCCGCCACTCGTACTCGCGCCGGATCGCGCTCGCGAAGCCCAGCTCCAGAAGGGTGTTGAAGGACCCGTCCGCCGCTTCGAGGACGGAGCCGAGGAGCCGGTCCAGCTCATCGGGGGTGACGGCGGCGAGCGGCAGCTTGCCGGCCAGATAGATGTCACCGAGGCCGTCGATCGCGTAACTCACGCCGTAGAGCTTGAGATTGCGCTCGAGGATCCAGCGGTGGACGCCCGCCTCGTTCTCGTCGGGGTGGCGGATGACGAAGGCGTTGAGCGAGAGGGAGTGGCGGCCGACGCGCAGCGAGAGCGTCGTGAACAGCTTGCGCGTGCCGGGGAGCTTCACCACGTACGAGCCCGGCTCGGGTGACTCCCACTCCAGTTCGGCGTCCTTGAAGGTGTCCTCGATGACCTGCCGCACGTCCTCAGCCATGGTGCGAGCGTACGCGACGGCGATGATCGTGCATCGCCGCCGTGTACACGTCCGCCGTGCCGGAGGCGGCCGTGTCCCAGCCGAAGGACTCGGCGTGCCGGGCGGCCGCCGCGCCCATCCGGGCGGACAGCGCCGGATCGGCGACGAACCGCCCGAGCGCGCGGGCGTAGTCGGCCGGGTCGTGCCCCGGGACGAGGAACCCGGTGAGGCCGTCCCTTACCGCGACCGGAAGTCCGCCCACCGCGGCCGCGACGACCGGGGTGCCGGCCGCCTGCGCCTCGATGGCGACGAGCCCGAAGGACTCGCTGTACGAGGGCATGACCAGCACCGACGCCGCCCGGAACCAGTCCGCGAGGCGGTCCTGGCCGACCGGCGGGTGGAAGCGGACGATGTCCGCGATGCCCAGACGGGCGGCGAGCTTCTGCAGCCCCTCCGGCTTGGCCAGACCGCTGCCGCTCGGCCCGCCGACGACCGGCACGAGCATCCGCGAACGCAGCGACGGGTCCTGGTCCAGGAGCCGGGCCGCGGCCCGCAGCAGGATGTCGGGGGCCTTCAGCGGCTGGATGCGGCCCGCGAAGACGGGGATGAACGCGTCGGGCGGCAGCCCGAGGCGGGCCCGCGCGGCCGCCCGGCCGTCGGCGGGGCGGAAGTGGTCGAGGTTGACCCCCGGATGGACGACGGCGACCTTGCCGGGCTCCGCCTCGTAGAAGCGGACGAGCTCGTCGGCCTCCTCGGCGGTGTTGGCGATCAGCCGGTCGGCGGCGCGGACGATCTGGGTCTCGCCGATCACCCGGGCCGCGGGCTCGGGGGTGTCGCCCTCGGCGAGCGCCGCGTTCTTGACCTTGGCCATGGTGTGCATGGCATGCACGAGCGGGACGCCCCACCGCTCGGCGGCGAGCCAGCCGACATGGCCGGAGAGCCAGTAGTGGGAGTGGACGAGGTCGTAGTGGCCGGGGCGGTGGCCCGCCCACGCCTGCATCACGCCGTGCGTGAAGGCGCAGAGCTGGGCCGGCAGCTCCTCCTTGGCCAGCCCCTCGTACGGACCGGCGTCCACGTGCCGGACCAGGACGCCCGGCGCGAGCTCGACGACCGGGGCGAGTCCGCCGGTGGTGGCCCGGGTGAAGATCTCGACCTCGATGTTGATCGCGGCCAGTCGCTTGGCCAGCTCCACGATGTAGACGTTCATGCCGCCGGCGTCGCCGGTGCCCGGCTGGTGGAGGGGCGAGGTGTGGACGCTGAGCATGGCCACCCGGCGCGGGGTCCGGGGGCGTCCGGGGAGCCGGAGCCGGGGCGGCGTCGCCAGGGAGCCGGCGAGCCGGGACACGTACTGGCTCACGTCGACGGTCCTTCCGCTGAGTGGGGGCGTAGCGGGCCTTGCGGGGGCACTGCGGGAACTGCGGGGCACTGCGGGCACGGCGAAACGGACGGCGCACAGCGCCCTCCAAGGCGGACAACACCGGAATGACGCCATCCATTTCCGTTTTGCCAATTCATTGCCGTGTCGGTGCGGCGTGGTGCACCGCTTACGCTCGTTCCATGGCCCCGCGCACGACCCTCCCCGCCGCATCCCGCCCCGTCGGCACGGCGACCCGCGGGACCACCAACCCCAACCGCCTGCGCCGCATGGACCGCTGGATCGCCGCCGTCCACGGGCCCGCCCTGCGCCGGTCCGCCGAGCCGCCCGTCGCCGTCGACCTGGGCTACGGGGCGGCCCCCTGGACCGCCGTCGAGCTGCTCACCCGGCTGCGCACCGCCGACCCGCGCACCGAGGTCGTCGGCATCGAGATCGAGCCGGCCCGGGTCGCCGCCGCCGAACCCTACGAGCGCGCGGGCCTCACCTTCGTGCACGGCGGCTTCGAGGTCCCGGTGCCGGGCGAGGTCGCGCTGATCAGGGCCGCGAACGTGCTGCGCCAGTACGGCGAGGGCGAGGTCGCCGCGGTGTGGGCGCGGCTGTGCGCCCGGCTGGCTCCCGGGGGGCTGCTGGTGGAGGGGACCTGCGACGAGATCGGGCGGCGCCATGTGTGGGTGGCGCTCGACCGGAGCGGGCCGCGGACGGTCACTTTCGCGACCAGGCTCGGCTCGCTGGAGCGGCCCTCCGACCTCGCCGAGCGGCTGCCCAAAGCGCTGATCCACCGCAACGTGCCGGGCGAGCCGGTCCACGCGTTCCTGCGGGACTTCGACCGGGCGTGGGCGGCTGCCGCCCCTTTCGCCTCGCTCGGCGCGCGGCAGCGCTGGATCCGGGCCGTACACGATCTGGCGGCGGACTGGCCGCTGACGGACGGACATCGACGGTGGCGGCAGGGCGAGGTGACGGTGCGCTGGGAGGCCCTGGCGCCCCGCTGAGGCACCGGCCGCACGCCGCCGCCCGGGACCGTCGGCGGGTCGTACCCGAAGGTCATCCGCACGCCAACTGCCGGTGAATTCACGGTACGTCGGGAACGCAACTCCCCTCTCTCTCGTCCCCTGTGGGGGACAGTGACCCGACAGGGGCCGGTATCCCCTGTTGCTTTCACGTTTCGCATGGCACCATCGCCAAGGTCACGATGAAGTTACTGACGGTAAATCAGATGCGGGACTCATACGGGCCGTCCGAGGGGGAGCTTGTGAACCGACGCCGCTGCGTCACCGCCGCGATCACCGTGGTCTGTGCCCTGACGGTGCTGGCCTCACCCGCGTTGACCCTCCAGGCCTCCGCCGCCCCGCGGCCGCCCGCCGCACCCTCGGCCCCGCTGCCGCCCGCCGCGCCGAAGAAGACCCTCGAAGAGGTACGCAAGGAGATCGACGGCCTGTACCGGCAGGCGGCCGCCGCCACCGACGCGTACAACCTCGCCGAGGAGAAGGCCAAGGAGCAGTCCGCCGAGATCGTGGAACTGGCCAAGATGATCGTGGCCGGCCGCGAGAAGATCGACGCGCTCAAGGCGCAGGCGGGCGCGGCGGCCCGCGCCCAGTACCGCAACGGCGGGCTGCCGGAAGGCGCCCAGTTCGTCCTCACCGACGATCCGCAGCTCTTCCTCGACAACGCCGGCCGGCTCCAGCAGGGACAGAAGGCAACCAAGGACCTGCTCGGCGAAATGAATAGGACGCAGGCCCAGTTGGACGTCTACGCCAAGGAGGCGGGCACCAACTGGACCAAGCTCGAGGCCAACCGCATCAAGCAGGCCGAGGCGAAGAAGGACATCGACGACAAGATCGCCGCGGCCAAGAAGTTGGAGTCCGAGCTGGCGGCGGAGGAGCGGGCGCGGCTGCTGCGGCTGGAGGAGCAGGAGCAGTACAAGGCGCAGACCGCCTGGCTGAGCACCGGCGTCCTCAAGGGCCTGAGCGCCAAGGCGACCCCCCGGGGCAAGCAGGCGGTGGAGTACGCCACGGCGCAGATCGGCAAGCCGTACGTATGGGGGGCGGAGGGCCCGGGCTCCTTCGACTGCTCGGGGCTGACGCAGCGGGCCTGGGACGTGGCCGGCCGCTCCATCCCGCGGACCTCGCAGGAGCAGTGGCGACTGCTGCCGCGCGTGGACATCAAGGACATGCGGCCCGGCGACCTGATCGTCTACTACAAGGACGCGAGCCACATCGGGATGTACGTCGGCAACGGCGCGATCGTGCACGCCCCGAGGCCGGGGCGGAACGTGACGCTCGCGGGGGCGGGCTCGATGGAGATCCTGGGAGTCGTCCGCCCGGAGTGAGGCGTTCGGTCGGGAGGCCTCGGCTCGAAGCGCGCGGGAAGCCGGCCGGAGGGAGTCCGCGGGCGGCCTCAGCTCGGGGGGAGTCCGCGGGCGGCAGGCCGTCCGCGGTGAGGCGTTCGGAAGGAAGCCGCCGCCCGGAGCGGGGCGTTCGACGGAAGGCCGGACGGAATCGGCCGTTCCGACCCAAGACCGCCCGGAGTGAGAGGTTCCGCACCCACGGCGGCCAGCACCCCGGCCCCATCGGGCGTGATGTTCATCATGGCCTCGAAGGCAACAACCTCCCCATGCGCGGCATATGCCAAGGGCTTGTCGGCCCTCGTGACGTGATCGCCATTCCGTTGCCCGCCGGGGTACCGCTATGGTCCCGGTTCAGGCGGGACGTCGTTCGTCGTCCTGCCGCCCTCGGGGGGAGGGAAGGATTCAAAGACCGATGCCCGTACCCGTACCGCGACAGAGAAACGACTCTGCTGCGGCCGCAGGCGCTGTCACCGCTGCCGCGACCACCCCGGTCGCCACGGCCGCGACCGGCACCGATCTCACCCTCCTGGTCGTCGAGGACGACCCGGCGGGTGCCCTCGCCGTACCCGAACTGCTCGACGCCGACGGGACCCGCGTCCGTATCCGCACCGCCCGCAACCTCACCGAGGCCGAGCGGCTGCTCACCGACGACGTGCACTGCGTCCTGGTCGACCTGGCCCTGCCCGGCCCCCGCGCGGCCGGTGACGACCCCCTGGCGCCCCTGCGGCACGTCCTGCGGCTCGCGCCGCGCCACGCCGTCCTGGCCCTCGCGGCCTCGGCCGACGCGGAGCTGGCGGCGGAGGCCGTACGGGTCGGGGCCCAGGACCACCTCTTCCGCGAGGAGCTCGACGGCCGGCTGCTGAGCCGGGCGATCCGGTACGCCGTGGAGCGCAAGCGGGCCGACGCGGTCCAGGTGAAGCTGACCGAGTCGCGGCTGCGGGCCCAGGAGAACGCGCGCCTGGAGCGCGGGCTGCTCCCCACGCCCCTCCTGGAGGGCTCCGAGCTGCGCTTCGCGGCCCGCTACCGGCCGGGCCGCTCGCGCGCCCTGCTCGGCGGGGACTTCTACGACACCGTCCGCACCCCCGACGGCACGGTCCACGCGATGATCGGCGACGTCTGCGGACACGGCCCCGACGAGGCGGCGCTCGGCGTGGAGCTGCGCATCGCGTGGCGGGCGCTGACCTTCGCCGGTCTCTGCGGCGACGAGCTGCTCTCGACGATGCAGCAGGTCCTGGAGCACGAGCGGGAGAGCGAGGAGATCTTCGCGACGCTCTGCACCGTCGACATCGCCCCGGACGGGCGCCGGGCGGGTCTGTGCCTGGCCGGGCACCCCTCCCCGCTGATCGCCCGGCAGGGCAAGGCGGCACGGCTGCTGCCGTACGAGGACGGCGGCCCGGCCCTCGGCCTGCTGCCGCGCGCCCGCTGGCCGCGGCGCCAGGTGGAGCTGGGCGGGTCGTGGAGCCTGCTGATGTACACGGACGGCCTGATCGAGGGCCGCTCGGCGGGCCCGGGCTCGCCGCGGCTCGGCCAGGACGGGATGGTCGAGATGATCAACCGGCAGCTGGCGGAGGGCCTGCGGGGCGAGGAGCTCCTGGAGGCGGCGATGACGGAGGTGCGCTCGCTGAACGGCGGGGAGCTGACGGACGACGTCGCGGTCCTGGCACTGGAGAGGGCCCGGGGATAGCCCCGGGCCCTCGGGTCCGCTCGCGCGTCCTGCCGCTCTACCGTCCGCGTCCCTACCGGCCGCCGTTGTAGGGGCCGTACGGACCGTCGCTGCTGGAGCCGCCGCGTCGGCCGCCGCCGCCGGAGATCTGCTTGATCGCGGGCCGGACGTCGACCATGAAGACGATGGCGGCGATGAGGCCGGCGATCTGCAGGAAGAGCATGCCCAGAACCAGGTTCAGGACGAGGTTGATGCTGAGGATGATCAGCCAGAACTTCTTGGTCTGCTTGTCGGCCGCGCGATACGCGTCCTCGCGTGCCATGGCGGCGAAGACGAACGAGACGAGGGCGAAGCCGAGGAAGACCAGGTCGGTCACCAGTGAGAGACCGAGGTCGAATCCGTCGCGCAACATGTCTGAACCGCCTAGTCGGTGTAGTGAGCGCCTCGCGGCCAAGGTACCCGGTACAACGCACCGGGCACCCTGATTGGTGCCCCGACCGGCCCCGTCTTACTTCTCGGCGGCGGCGGTCTTCTTGGCGACCGGCTTGCGGGCGGTGGTCTTGCGGGTGGGCTTGGGCGCCTCGGCCTTGGCCGCCGGCTGCTCCGCCTTGCTCTCGGCCGCCGCCGGCTTGGCCACCGGCTCGGGCTCGACGACGACGGCGATCTCGGTGATCTCCTCGGCCACCTCACCGCGCCACGCCTTCACGGCCTCCTCGCCGTGCGCGGCGACCTCCTCGTACTTCTCGCGCGCCTTGACCGCGTACTCGGCGGCGACGCCGACGCCCCGAAGGGCGAGGTCCTGGGCGGTCTCGCCGAGCTTCTTCAGGTCGGTGTCGAGGTTGCCGACGACCTCGGCGAACTTCGACTGCACGGTGGCCTGGGCCTCCTTGGCCCGGTCCGCCACCTTGTCCTGCACGGCCTTCGGGTCGGTCTTGCGCACGGCGTCGATCCGCGCGGGCGCCTCGGCGGCGATCTGCTCGATCAGCCCAGGGACCTTCTTGGCCTGCTGGACGGCGAGGTCGGCGGTGCCGGCGGCGAAGTAGAGGGGGGTACGCAGTTCTTCGATGATGGCCATGGGTGTGGTCCTCCCGGATGTGTACGTACTAGCTCACGGTTCGTTCGGCATCGGGAGCGGCGTCGTCACCGTCGACGGTCTCGGCGGCGCGCTCAGCAGCGTTCTCGGCGGCGTTCTCCTTGCGGAAGGAGTCGTAGATCTGGAGCAGCACCTGCTTCTGCCGCTCGTTGATCGAGGGATCGGCGAGGATGACGGCGCGCGTCTCCAGCTCCTCCCGCTCCTTCTCGTCGAGAATCCCGGCCCGCACGTAGAGAGTCTCGGCGGAGATCCGCAGTGCCTTGGCGACCTGTTGGAGCACCTCGGCGCTGGGCTTGCGCAGCCCCCGCTCGATCTGACTCAGATACGGATTGGACACCCCGGCGGCCTCCGCGAGCTGCCGCAAGGAGAGCTGCGCGGTGCGCCGCTGCTCGCGGAGGTACTCGCCAAGATTGCCGACGTTGAGTGATGCCATGCCCCGACGATGCCATCGGCTGCTAACTATTGCAAGCACCTGCTTGCAATAGTGTCGCGCCTCACCGACGGGCCGCGGACAGCCGGCCAGGTCCGGCCGGCTCCTCGACGAGCCGCCCTACGGCAGGATCGAGTCCACGTACCCGCCGTCCACCCGCAACGCGCCACCGGTGGTCGCGGAAGCCTGGTCGGAGGCGAGGTAGACCACCATGTTGGCGATCTCCTCGGGTTCGATGAGGCGCTGGATCAGCGACTGCGGGCGGTACTCGCGCATGAAGGCGCGCTGCGCCTCGTCCCACGGGAGCGCGCGGTCGACCAACTCGTACACGAACTCCTCCACGCCGCCGGTGCGGGTGGGCCCGGCGATCACCGAGTTGACGGTGACCCCGGTGCCGGCCGCCTGCTTGGCGAACCCGCGCGTGACGGACAGCAGCGCCGTCTTGGACATGCCGTAGTGGATCATCTCGGCCGGGACGACCACCGCCGAGTCGCTGGCGATGTTCTGGACACGGCCCCACCCGCGCTCGCTCATGCCGGGCAGGTACCGGCGGATCAGCCGCACCGCGGCCAGCACGTTCACCTCGAAGTAGCGTCGCCATTCGTCGTCGCTGATCTCCAGCGGGTCGGCGGGAGCGAAGATGCCGAGGCTGTTCACCAGGATGTCCACCTGCGGCAGCACGTCGGCGGCGCGCCGCGCGCCCTCCTCGGTGGTGACGTCGGCGACGACGGCGACGGGCTCCGCTCCGGGCGCGTCGCGGCGGATGTCGGCGACGGCCCGCTCCACCCGCTCCTCCGTCCGGCCGTTGACCCCGACCCGGGCCCCGGCCCGGGCCAGGCCGGTCGCGATGGCGGCGCCGATCCCCTGGGTGGAGCCGGTGACCAGCGCGGTACGTCCTGTCAGATCGATGCGCATGAGCGGACCTGTCCTTAGAGCTCTCTCGCGGGTGGGATCAGTCGCGATCAGTCGTGATCAGTTCCCCTACCCGGTCCGTGCCCGGCGCAACGGGAGTTCCCCCTCCCGGCATTCGGACGGCCCCTGAAACGGACGAAGACGTGCGGCGCTCAAGGCGCGGGGCAGCGGGGGGCTGCCGCCACGGCACAAATCAGATGGCCGGATGTGCGGCCGATGGCGGATGTGCGGCCGATGGCTGGACGTGCGCGATGGCTTGATGTGTGCCGATGGTCGGCCGTGCGCCGATGGCCGGATGTGACAGAGAGCCGTCATTGCGGTCATCGGGCGCCGTCGCCACGATGGACACATGTCCCCCGCACACCGTGTCGTCATCGCGGTCTTCCCGGACGTCGACCTGCTCGACGTCACCGGCCCGGCCGAGGTCTTCGCCCTCGCCAACCGGGAGACCGGCGGCCGGGCGGGCTACGCGGTCCGGCTGGCGGGTCCCGGCGCCGAACCGGTCGTCACCTCGGCCGGGGTGCGCCTGGTGCCGGACCTGACCTTCGCCGAGGTGGGGGCCGCGGTGGACACGCTGCTGGTGCCCGGCGCGGTGGACCTGGGTCCGGAGGGTCCGGTGGCCCGGGTCGACGACACCGTCGTGGAATGGGTGAAGGCCACCGCTCCGCACGCACGGCGCATCGCCTCGGTGTGCGTGGGCGCGCATCTGCTCGCGGCCGCCGGACTGCTCGACGGACGGCGGGCGACCACGCACTGGTCGACCGCGGCGCAACTCGCCGCCGAGCACCCGGAGGTGAGGGTCGACGCCGACCCGATCTTCGTCCGCTCCGGCCGGGTGTGGACCGGGGCGGGCATCAGCACCTGCATGGACCTGGCGCTCGCGCTGGTGGCCGAGGACCACGGCGAGGAGTTGGCGCTGGCCGTGGCCCGACAGTTGGTGATGTACCTCAGACGGCAGGGCGGCCAGAGCCAGTTCAGCGTGCCGCTGAGCCGGCCGGTGGCGGCCCGTAGGGAGATCGACGAGCTGCGCGTGTTCATCACGGAGCACCTCGACGCCGATCTGTCGGCGCCCGTGCTGGCCGAGCGCATGTGTCTGAGCGAGCGTCACTTCGCCCGGGTCTTCCGCCAGGAGACGGGCACCAGCCCGGCCTCCTACGTGGAGGCGGCCCGGGTCGAGGCGGCCCGGCGCCTGCTGGAGACCACCGACCAGCCGCTGGAGCGGATCGCGTCGGCGGTCGGGATGGGCTCGGTGGAGACGCTCCACCGCGCGTTCCGCAAGCAGATCAGCACGACCCCGGCCTCCTACCGCCGACGCTTCCGCACCACTGCCTGACCCGCACCACTGCCTGACCCAGACCACTACCTGACCCACACCACTTCCCGACCCACACCTCTTCCGACCCGGCGAGCCGCCGCGACCGCGGCTTCGCCATGCTTCCCTGCCTTCCTCCCCGCCTGCCTGATTTCCCTCCCGAAAGGAACGTCTCCTCCATGAACGCCTCCGCGACCCTCCGCAGCGTGATCGGCCTCGACGACACGCTGCCCCGCCTCGGCGACACCACCCTGATCATGATCGACTTCCAGAACACCTACCGCACCGGCGTCATGGCCCTCGAAGGCGCCGAGCCCGCCCTGGCCGCCGGGGCCCGACTGCTCGCCGCCGCCCGTGCGGCGGGCACGCCCGTGGTCCACGTCGTCAACGACGGCGGAGAGGGCACCCCGTACGACATCCGCGCCGAGATCGGCGCGATCAGCCTTGAGGTGGCGCCGATCGAGGGCGAGCCGGTCGTCGTCAAGCAGGTCCCCAACGCCTTCCACGCCACCGACCTGGAGAAGACCCTGCGCGACCTGGGCGCCGGACCCGATCTGGTCCTCGCCGGGTTCATGACCCACATGTGCGTCACCTTCACCGCCCAGGGCGCCTTCCACCTCGGCTACCGGCCCACCGTCGTCGCCGAGGCGACCGCCACCCGCTCCCTGCCCGCACCCGACGGCGTCACGGTCCCCGCCGCCACGCTCCAGCAGGGCAGCCTGACCACGATCGGCGACCTCTTCGGCCTCGTGGCCCCGACCGTCGAACACCTCACCGGCACCGTGTGACGCGGGATGAACTCCGAGCGACCTCGGACGTCTCCGTTGACGCCGGAGCGAGGACGAGAGTGTCGCTATGGGGAACCCGAGCCTAGCCCAAGCCTTGCTGAGCGAGGGCAGAGCCGAACGGAGATGGCGACCCGGGGGCCGTGGGCCCCCGGGTCGTGCAACCGATGGTGCGTCAACTGCTTTGCTAATGTGATCTTTTGACTGCACAAGTCGGATCATCCACACAGGGGGCAAGGATGACATTCAACGACGAGTGGGCACGTCTCACATCGGAGGCCGCCGGACGCCAGGCGGCGGTCGGAATGCGGCTCAACCAGGTGGCACCGGGGGCCGGCAGCGGATCGAACCACGATCTCGTCGTCACCCAGGACGACCTCGGCGCGGTCGGACACGAGGCATTCCGGCTCCACGACGAACTCCGCAAGGGCGCCGACATAGCCGGGTCCGGCAGCGACAAGCAGGGGGCTGGCGCAACGGCACAAGCCGCGAAGGCGCTGTCGGACCGCAATCTGGCCACCGGCGCAGAGCTGTTCACCACGCTCACGGTGTGGAGCTCTCAGGTCGACACCGTTCTTCAGATGTGTGCCCACATCTCCAACCACCTGGACTATTCGAAGAAGTCCCATGCAGCGGAGGACGCGGCCATTGCCGCCAGACTGCGCCACCGGGACGGCAGTGCGGTCTCGGTGTCCGAGATCTCGTCGTACGTGAAATGACGGGAGGTCGACAACCATGGGGACCTTTACCTACACCGATCTCGTCGAACTCGACCTCTCCAAGCTGAACAGCGCGGTCGCGAGCTGGAAGTCCGTAGTCGGCAACCTCGCACGGCTCAGGGCGGACGTCGGCGACACCTTGGTCCGCAAGTCCGACAAGGCGCGCTGGGAGGGCGTCAACGCCAGCGTCACCAAGGCCTTCGTGAACAGCACCGCCAAAGAGTTCGGCGATCTGCACACGGAAGCTCTCAGCATCCACAACGTCCTGGCCGACGCGTATGAGGAGCTGGCACAGATCCAGAGCCGCGCGAAGCAGCTCGCCGAGGATGCCCGTCTCGGGAACGCGACCCGGACGCCCGAGCCCGACCCTGGCCTGTTGGTCCTCGATGCCGGCAACGGCACAGTCAAGGTGATCGAGTTGCAATGCGACGCGAAGGGCACGTCGCAACGCACCAAGGACATGATGCAGTGGTACGCCGACACCCTCAGCGGACTCGTCTCGCACGCCGCCGAGGTCGATGCCGCCACCGCCCGGGCACTGCGCCGGAGTCACGGGGGCGACCCCCACAACGCCGGGCATGCCGCGTACACCTCACTCGACGAGGACCAGCTGCCCCGCACCATGAAGCTCGCTGCCCTCGGAGAGGACGCGAATGAAAAGCAGCGGGACGAACTGCGACGGCTGTGGGCATCGCTCAGCCCTGAGGCCCGCGCACAGATGTGGGCGAAGCAGCGGGACGACCTCCTCGCCGCCGGGCTCTTCGGTCCGCAGTCGAAGCAGGTCTCGGCGGACCGTGGCGCGGGTCGCTACGACGTCGAGTCCCCGGGCGCGCGCGACCTCTGGATCCAGCTCCAGGCGAACGGCATATCCAACACAGGTGATTTCATCGGCCACACTGATGCCGCACGCCACATGGACCACTACCTCCGAGGCCTGGGCACTCCGATCGACCTGGACGTGGACCGCATGTTGAGGGACGACGAGGTTCTGCGGACCACGGCGGACTACGCCATCGAGGACCGGCAGGAGAAGTGGCGCCGGGACGCTCTGGAGGCGTTCGAGAAGTCGGGCGGAAAGCCGGTCAGCATCCCAGTCGAGACACCGCCTCGGAGCTACGAGCACTCCGACCGCAACTGGTACCTCGCGATCGGCAGCGGCATGACCAACACGACGGGTGTCGTCAGCGTCGAGCCCGGGGCTGACGGAAAGCCCAAGGTCAGCCTCGAGTACCAGGTGAACGTCTGGGACCGGTACAACTGGGACCCCGGCAAGAACACCCCGATCGGTCCGACCACCGTGACCGACGCGGCCATGGCCCGCCTCCACACCACGGGACTGGCCCAGGAGTTCGACATGCGAGGCAGCGGTACGGTTCAGCGTCACGATCTCGGCGCGGCCGGCGGCCCACCCGGCCCCGTCGAACCGGGACGGGACGGCACCCGCACCGACCTGGGGCGGAACGGAGACGCGCGATGAGGGCGAAGCGGGTGGTGCGCACGGTCGTCGGGGCAGCGCTGGGGGTAGTTCTGCTCGGCGGTGCGATGGCCGGGTGCTCCTCAGTCAGCGACGGTGGCTCGGGCGGTGAGAGGAGCGGCCGGGATCTCGGGCGCGGGCAGGAGTCGTCCTGGGACGAGAAGGCGACACCCGCGAGCGTGAGCAAGCAGATGGGCGTCGCGATCCCCGCCGGGGCCACCGACTCCCGCGCGGCGTACCGGCACGGGTTCCAGGACGACGGACTACTGCTGACCTTCAACCTGCCCACGGCGGACGTCGACGCCTTCGTCGCGACCCTGCACCCCGAGGAGGAGCTCTTCGCCCGCGCCGCCCCGCGCAAGAAGGTCGCTACGCCCACGACGCCGTTCTCCCGCTTGGGGCTGCCGGAGCCGGAGACCCTGGGTGACGTCCGCGAGGGCCAGGTTTGCGCACCGTGCGGCGGCGAACTCAACGCGCTGACCGTCGCCGTGCACCGGCTCGACGGTGGCGACTCCAGCCTGGTGTACCTGCGCGCGGTCGACTGACCGGGGTGAGCGGCGCGGGCGAGCGGGCTCCGACGCGGCCCAGGAGCGGCGCGCGCCCACCCTTCCGCTGCCCCGTGTCGTCTGTTTTTCGATAATCCGCTACGGATCGACTTTCGTTACCCTGGCAGGCATGACCTCCATGGCACCCACCCGTACCGAACCCGACCTCTCCTTCCTCCTCGACCACACCAGCCACGTCCTGCGTACGCAGATGAGCGCCGAGCTCGGGGAGATCGGGCTCACCCCCCGGATGCACTGCGTCCTCGTCCACGCCCTCGAGGAGGAGCGGACTCAGGCGCAGCTCGCCGAGATCGGAGACATGGACAAGACCACGATGGTGGTGACCGTCGACGCGCTGGAGAAGGCCGGGCTGGCCGAGCGCAGGCCGTCCGGCACCGACCGGCGGGCGCGGATCATCGCGGTGACCGAGGAGGGGGCCAAGGTCGCCGCCAAGAGTCAGAAGATCGTCGACGGGGTCCATGAGAGCGCCCTGACCTCCCTGCCCGACGACGAGCGCGAGGTGCTGCTGCGCGCACTGAATCGCCTGGTCACAGGACATCTGGAAACGCCCGCGGAGAGCCCCAGGCCGGCCCGTCGGGCACGCCAGAAGGGATAGCCCGCACCAGCCCGAACCGCGACCCCCAAGCGCTCGATCCGTAAAAGATAGTCTGCAACAAAACTATCTGCTACGGTCTTTCCTGTTGGCTCCCGACGACAGGAGAGACCGCCATGCCCGCCACCTCCACCCCCGCGGCGACAGCCGCCCCCACGCGTTCCCGCTGGGTCGCCCTCGGCGTCCTGGCCACGGGGATGCTGATGACGATCCTCGACGGCAGCATCGTCACGGTCGCCATGCCGGCCATCCAGAGCGACCTCGGCTTCACCCCCGTCGGACTCAGCTGGGTCGTCAACGCGTACCTCATCGCCTTCGGCTCGCTGCTCCTCCTCGCCGGCCGCCTCGGCGACCTGATCGGCCGCAAGCGGATGTTCCTCGCGGGTACGGGAGTGTTCACCGCCGCCTCGCTGCTCGCCGGCGTCGCCGCCTCCCCCGGCGTCCTGATCGCGGCCCGCTTCCTGCAGGGCGTCGGCAGCGCGATGGCCTCCGCCGTGAGCCTCGGCATCCTCGTCACGCTCTTCACCGCACCGCGCGAACGGGCCAAGGCCATCGCCGTGTTCAGCTTCACCGGCGCGGCGGGAGCCTCGATCGGTCAGGTCCTCGGCGGGGTCCTCACCGAGGCGCTCACCTGGAACTGGATCTTCTTCATCAACCTCCCGATCGGCATCGCGGCGCTTCTCGTCGCCCTCCCCGCGCTGCCGGGCGACAGGGGCCCCGGCCTGAAGGCCGGAGGCGGGGCGGACGTCATCGGCGCGCTGCTCGTCACCGGCGGACTGATGGTCGGGATCTACGCCGTCGTCAAGATCGAGGAGTACGGCGCCACTTCGGCCCACACCGTCGGCCTGGCCACGCTCTCCCTCGCCCTCCTCGCCGGCTTCCTCGTCCGCCAGGCCAGGGCCGCGAACCCCCTGATGCCGCTGCGGATCCTCCGCTCGCGCAGCGTCTCGGGCGCCAACCTCGTCCAGATGCTGATGGTCGCCGCGCTCTTCTCCTTCCAGATCCTCGTCGCGCTCTACATGCAGAAGGTCCTCGGTTACGGCGCCGCCAAGACCGGTCTCGCGATGCTGCCGGCCGCGGCCGTCATCGGCGCGGTGTCCCTGGGCGTCTCGACCCGGCTGATCACCCGCTACGGCGAGCGCAACGTCCTGCTCACCGGCCTCGTCCTCCTCTTCGGCGTCCTCGGACTGCTCACCCGGGTCCCCGTGAACGCCTCGTACGTCACCGACCTGCTGCCCGTGATGCTGCTGGCCGCCGGCTTCGGCCTCGCGCTCCCCGCCCTCACCTCGCTCGGCATGTCGGGTGCGAAGGACGAGGACGCGGGACTCGCCTCCGGCCTCTTCAACACCACCCAGCAGATCGGCATGGCACTCGGCATCGCGGTCCTCTCCACCCTGGCCGCCTCCCGCACCGAGTCCCTCACCGCGGCGGGCCGCCCCGCCGCCGAGGCCCTGGCCGGCGGCTACCGCCTGGCCTTCGCGGTCGGCGCCGCCCTCATCCTCGCCGCCTTCGCGGTCGCGCTCACCGTCCTGCGGCAGCCGAACCGGGGAGAGACGACGGGGCAGGGGACGCAGAGCCAGGGGGCGAAGCAGCAGGGGACGCAGAGCCAGGCGACGAAGGGGCAGGAGACGGAGAGGCAGGAGACGACGAAGCCGGGGGCGCGGGAACAGCGGGACCGGGTCGCAGCCTCCACCGTGTGAGGGCCACCCCCGCCAGTACGACCGCCATCCCGGCCACCACCCGTACCGTCAGCGTTTCGCCGAGCACGAGGGCCCCGAGCGTCACCGACACCACCGGCAGCAGATAGCCGACGGTCGCGGCGCTCGTCGGGCCCTCTTCCGCGATCATCCGGTAGTTGAGGTGGAAGGTGAGACCGGTCGCGAAGATCCCGAGGACCACGACCGCGAGCACCCCCGTCCACGTCGGCCGGGCCTCGCCGCCGGAGGCCAGGGCGGGCACGCTCAGGACCGTCGCCGTCAGCAGCTGCGCGGCGGAGAGCGCCAGCGGCGCGGTCCCCCGGTCGGTGAGCCGGCGGGCCATGTACGCGAAGGCCACCGCGTAACTCGCAGAGGCCGCCAGCAGGGCCGCCGCGCCGAGACTCATCAGACCGCCGTCCCCGCTCCACGGGGCGAAGATCAGCAGGACACCGGCGAAGCCGAGGACCAGACCGACGAGCCGGGCCGCCGACAGAGGACGCTCCGTGCCGAGAGCCAGGCCGATGAGCAGGGACCAGAGCGGAGTGGTGGCGTTCAGGACGCCCGCGGTGCCGCTGTCCACGGTCTGCTCGCCCACACCGAACAGGAAGAACGGCAGGGCGTTGCAGAAGAAGGCCGCGACGACGAGGCGCCCCCAGGTCCCCCGGTCCCGGGGCAGCCGCTGCCGCGCCGCGTACGCGAGGGCGAGGAGCACGCCGGCGCCCAGCAGGCACCGGACGAAGGTGATCCACCCCGGGGTGAGGCCGTGGTCGAGGGCCAGTTTGATCCACAGGAAGCCGGAGCCCCAGAGCAGGGCCAGGACTCCCATCCGTATCGCCGATGTCATGGCCTCCACGGTCCTCGCCACGACTCGACAGGACAAGCGAAGAATCATGCATCCAGCGTTAAGCTGTGCTACATGCTGGATGTGAGACGTATGCAGGTGCTCCGGGCCGTCGTCACCAGCGGCTCCGTCACCGCCGCCGCGGCGAATCTCGGCTACACCCCCTCCGCCGTGAGCCAGCAGATCGCCGTCCTGGAGAAGGAGGCCGGCATCGCCCTGCTCGAACGCTTCGGCCGGGGCGTCCGCCCGACCGCCGCGGGTCGGCTGCTCACCGAGCACGCGGCCGTGATCGGCCGTCAGGTCGCGGAGGCCGAGACGGCCCTCGCCGATCTGCGGGCGGGCCGCACGGGGCAGATCGTGGTCCGCTACTTCGCCACGGCGGGCGCCGATCTCGTCGCCCCGGCCCTGGCCCGGTTCCGGGCCGAGCACCCGGGGGTACGGGTCGATCTACGGCTGGTGGGCGAGTCCGCGGCGGCCGACGAGGAGCAGGCGGACCTCACCCTCGTCGTACGGCCCCGGGGCGCGACCGGCGAGGGGGTCCGGCTCGTCCATCTCCTCGACGACCCCTACCGTGTCGTGCTGCCCAAGGGTCACCCGCTCGCGGACCGCCGGGCCGTCGACCTGGCGGAGCTCGCCGACGAGCCCTGGGTCGGCAGCGAGCGCCCGGGCCCGTGCCTCGACGCGGTCCTGGAGGCGTGCGCGGCGGCCGGGTTCACCCCGGACATCGCGGTGGAGTGCGAGGAGTACGCCACCGCGCAGGGCTTCGTCGCGGCCGGTCTCGGCATCAGCCTGGTGCCTTTGCTGGGCCTGGGCAGCCGCCATCCTCAGGTGGCCGTCCGCCGGGTGCGCGGCCCGGAGCCGGTCCGCTCGATCCACGCGGCGGTACGGGAGTCCTCCCTGGCCCTGCCCGCCGTACGCGGCCTGCTGTCGGCACTTCAGAACGACCGACCAGAACAGTGACGGCACCTCGGAACGACCGACCGGCCCCAGGCGCCGGCGCCCACGCCCCAGACCCCAGCGCCCGCGCCCCAGAACGACCGCCCCCCACCAGGCGCCGGCGCTTCAGGAAGCCTGCGGGCCTGCCAGGCAGGCCGGTAGCGGCTCGCTGTGGACGATGTCCAGCCGGGACACGGCCCGGGTGAGCACGACGTAGAGCCGGTGCAGCCCCCGCTCCTCGGCCGCCGCGATGGCGGCGGGCTCGGCGACGACGACATGGTCGTACTCCAGCCCCTTCGCCGCCGTCGCCGGCAGCACGCTCAGCCGCGCGCCCCCGGGCCCCTCCAGCACCCCCTCCAACGCCCGCGTCAGTGGCCCGACCTGGTCCTCCGCCGCGATCACGCCCACCGAGCCCTCCTTCGCCAGCGCCGCGCGGACCGCGCCGACGACGCCCTCGGCCACCTCCGCGACCCGGGCGACCCCGACCTCCCCGTCCGCGCGCAGCGACCGCCCGGCCGGCACGTCCGTCCCCAGCTCCGGCAGCAGCCGGTTGGCGAGTTCGACGATCGCGGCCGGCACCCGGTAGCCGGTGGTCAGCGGCACGACCTCGGCCTCCGGCTTGCCCAGATGGGCCAGTTGCTCGCGCCAGTCGCGCGCCGCCCACGGGGTGGTGCCCTGGGCCAGGTCGCCGAGCACGGTCAGCGAACCGAAGACCGCGCGGCGGGCGATCGCCCGGCACTGCATCGGGGACAGGTCCTGGGCCTCGTCGACGACGACATGGCCGTAGCCCTCGGGGCGGGCGATCAGCCCGGCCAGTTCGTCGAGCAGGACGAGGTCGGCGGCGCTCCACTTCGCCGAGCGGTGGGAGCGGGGCGGCCTCGCCCAGCGGATCGCGTCCCGTTCGGCCTCCGACAGGGCCTCGTCGCGCGGATCGGTCAGCACCTCGGCGAGCACCTCCTGGGGTGTCGTCCTCGGCCAGCAGGCGTCCACGAACGCCGAGACCGGCCGGGCCCGTTCGGTCCTCCTCACCCAGGCGTTGCCGAGGGGCCCGGCCCGCCGTTCCGCCGCGAGCCGGAGGACGCGGACGACGCGGACGACGCGGGCGCGGACGCGTTCGCGACCGGTCGCGTAGGGCGGGGCCTCCTCCCGTACCGCCGTGACGATCTCCGCGAGCTTCTCCGACCCGACGCGCAGCCGGAGCGGGCCGTCGGCGAGGGCCAGTTCCCCTTCGGGGACGGTCACCCGCGCGTACAGGGCCCGGCGCAGCACCTCCGCCATCCGCACGTCGTGCTTGACCCGCGCCGCGGCCTCGCCGTCCACCGCGCGGACCTCGTGGAGGGCGATCTCCTCGTCGACGGTCGACTGCCGGATCCCCGTCTCGCCGAGGGCGGGCAGCACCTCGGAGATGTAGGAGAGGAAGGTGCGGTTGGGGCCGAGGACGAGGAGGCCGGAGCGGCGGACGCGCTGCGGGTGGGTGTAGAGGAGGTACGCGGCCCGGTGCAGGCCGACGGCGGTCTTGCCGGTGCCGGGCGCACCCTGCACGCACACGGAGGCGGTGGGCTCGGACCGTACGAGATCGTCCTGTTCGGGCTGGATGGTGGCGGCGATGTCCCGCATCGGGCCGACCCGGGGCCGCTCGATCTCCCCGGACACCAGCGGGCTGAGTCCCGGCTCCTCGCCGGCGGTGAGGTACTCGTCCTCCAGGCCGGTCAGATCGGCCGAGTCGCCCGGGCTGTACGGGGCCCATCCGAACCGGCGCCGCCGGACCAGGCCCTGCGGGTCGTGGGATCCGGCCTGGTAGTAGGCGCGGGAGACGGGGGCGCGCCAGTCGACGACGAGCGGCGGGGCGGCCGGGTGTTCGGCGATCCGGCGGCGGCCGATGTGGTGGGTCTGGCCGTCCTCGCGGTCGAGGCGGCCGAAGAAGAGGGGGCCGGGTGGCTGCTCGCCGAACTCCTTGGCCTGGGTGCGCAGGTGGTAGCCGAGCGCCTCCGCGTCGGCACCGGAGGCGGCGGCGTTCTCGCCGATGACGACCTGCTCGGCCACGTCCTCGGCCATCCGGGCCAGGGCGGCGTGGCAGGCGTCGTGGTGGGTCCGTTCCCGGAGGAGTTCATGGTCGAGAGACGTCATGAGCCCAGCCTAGGCGAATAACGTTACCGAGTTAAATTTCTTATCGAGTCACAGATGTGAGTCGCGGATGCGAGTCGCGGATACGAGTCCACGGACAGATGGTCACCCGTACGCGAGACCGTCCCGCAGCGCGCGGAACGCCCCTTCGGCAGCCGCCGCCGCGTCCGGATACACCGCGTCCGCGCTCTCCCCGGCCGCGATCCGGCGCACGTTCTCCTCCGCCAGGATCCGCAGGACGGCCACGATCTGACCGGCCGCGAGCCGCGCGTCCAGGCCGGCGCCACCGCCGTCGAGCGCTTCCGCGAGGGCGGCCTCCGACCGGCTCTGGTACGCGTGGAGCCGCGCGACCAGTGCCGGAGTGCCGTACAGCAGGCGCTGGAAGGCGAGGACGGCCGGGTGATCACAGAGCCCGGTCACCGGCTCGCGCCGCTCCAGACCGGCGAGGACGTGCGCTCGCAGGGCGTCGAGCGGCGCGACACCCTCGCCGCGCCCGGCCACCACCCGGGCGGCCTCGTCCTCGTGGTCCGCGAAGCGGTAGAGCGCCAGGTCCTCCTTGGTCGGGAAGTATCTGAAGAGGGTCGGCTTGGAGACCTCGGCGGCGGCCGCGACCTCGGCGACCGGAACCGCGTCGAAGCCCTTCTCCAGGAAGAGCGTGATCGCGGCCTCCGAGATGGCCTGCCGGGTCCGCTCCTTCTTCCGCTCCCGAAGCCCGGTCACTTCCCGCCCTCCCGCTCCACCAGCAGCGCGACCCCGTCGAGGATCCGTTCCAGACCGAACCGGAACTCGTAGTCCGGCTCGTCCGGCTCGTCCATCACGCCCGAGTCGAGCATCCGCGCCACCGCCGGATAGCGGGCCGGATCGGCCAGGCGCCGCAGGGTCTGGCCGTAACGGGCGAGCACCTCCTCGGGGCCCTGCCCGCTCGCGCTGATGACGGCGGCGAGGTCGGCCATCATCAGCGCCTCGTTGCGCACGAAACCGCCGACCAGCATGATCACCGAGATCTTGGCGCCCTCGTCGAGGCCGGTGCCCTCCAGGGCCTCCATCGCCCGCTCCCACCAGGCGACCGTGTTCGGCGTGGCGGGCGGGCCGGAGAGCGGGACGCGGAGCATCCAGAGGTTGCGGTGATAGACCTCGCGGATCGCCCAGGACCAGTGCTCGATCCCCTCACGCCAGCCGGTGCCGGCCGGGAGCGGCGCGGGCGGGGCGCCCGTGGCCACGTCCTGCATGAGGACATACAGCTCGCTCTTGGCGCCGACGTACCGGTAGAGGGACATGGGCGAGACACCGAGCTCCTTGGCGATCCGCCCCATGGAGACCGCGTCGAGCCCCTCCGCCGAGGCGATGCCGATGGCCGCCGCCACGATCCGGTCGAGCGTGAGCCCGGGCTTGGGGCCCTTGGAGGGGCGCTCGCGCAGCCCCCAGGCGGCCTCGATGCTCGCGGGCAGGAAGCCTCCGCCGCCCTCGCTCTTGTCGTCCGCCACCACAGCCGCCCTTCATCCGCTTGACGACCATCCTAGTAATGCGTAACCCTTACACAGTAACGCGTAAGGCATACGCAGTAGTGATCCCAGGGGGAACCGCCATGCCATCCGCCATCGAAGCCACCGGGCTGCGCAAGGGCTACGGAGAGCTCACCGTCCTCGACTCCCTCGACCTCCGCGTCGAGCAGGGCACCGTCTTCGCCCTCCTCGGCCCCAACGGCGCAGGCAAGACCACCACCGTCCGCATCCTCGCCACCCTCACCGCACCCGACGCCGGCCACGCGCGCGTGGCCGGGCACGACATCGCCACCGAGCGCTCCCGGGTCCGCCGCGCCATCAGCCTCACCGGCCAGTTCGCCGCCGTCGACGAGACCCAGACCGGCACCGAGAACCTGCGCATGATGGCCCGCCTCTCGGGCCTCTCCCGCGCGGCCGCCGACCGGCGCGCCGCCGAACTCCTGGAGCGCTTCGGCCTCACCGCCGCCGGCGGACGCCTCGCCCGGACGTACTCGGGAGGAATGAGGCGCCGCCTCGACCTCGCGGCCGGACTCGTCCGCGACCCCGAGGACACCGCGGTGATCTTCCTCGACGAACCGACCACCGGCCTCGACCCGCGCAGCCGCATGGAGCTCTGGCAGGTGGTCCGCGACCTCTCCGACAGCGGCACCACCGTCTTCCTCACCACCCAGTACCTGGAGGAGGCCGACCGGCTCGCCGACCGCATCGCCGTCATGGACTCCGGCCGGATCGTCGCCGAGGGCAGCGCCGACGCGCTCAAGTCACGCGTCGCCGGCCACCGCCTCGACCTCGTCCTGCGCGACCACGACACCTACCTCCGGCTCGCGGACCTGACGAACGCGCACTCACCCGACACACCCGCCCCGAGCCACCACTCCCCCGACACCCTCACCCTGGGCCTGCCGACCGACGGCAGCGCCGCCCAGGTACGGGGCCTCCTCGACGCGCTCGACCCGGACCGCACGGACATCGTCCGCTTCTCGCTCCACACCGCGACCCTCGACGACGTCTTCCTCGCCCTGACCGACAAGGAGACCGCCCATGTCTGACGTCCTCGCCGTGACCGGCACCCTGACCGGCCGGGGCATCCGCATCAGCCGCCGCAACATCGACGCCGTCATCACCTCGATGATGCTGCCGATCATGCTGATGCTGATCTTCGTCTACTTCTTCGGCGGAGCCATCGACACCGGAACGCGGTACGTGACGTACGTCGTGCCCGGCGTCCTCATCCTCTGCTCCGGCTTCGGCTCGGCCGGCACCGCCGTGGCCGTCAGCGAGGACATGAAGGGCGGCATCATCGACCGGTTCCGCTCGCTCGACATCGGCGGTACGCCGATCCTCGCCGGCCATGTCGGCGCCAGCGTGGCCCGCAATCTCATCTCCACCGCGCTCGTCCTCGGTGCCGCCTTCGCCATCGGCTTCCGCCCCTCGGCCACACCACTGGGCTGGCTGGCCGCGATCGGCCTGCTCGTCGCCTTCATCACGGCGATCTCCTGGCTGTCCGCGGCCGTCGGACTGCTCACCCGCACCCCCGAGGCGGCGGGCGGAGTCACCTTCTTCATGATGTTCCTGCCCTACCCGAGCAGCGCGTTCGTCCCCATCGAGACCATGCCCGGCTGGCTGCACGGCTTCGCCGAACACCAGCCGGTGACCCCGGTCATCGAGTCGCTGCGCGGGCTGCTCCTCGACCAACCGGTCGGCAACACCCCGTGGATCGCGCTGGGTTGGTGCGCCGCTCTGCTCGCCCTCGCGGTCACCGCGTCCGGAGCGCTCTTCCGCCGCCGGACGGCGTGACGGCCATTCGGCGGAACCCGACGGTCAGAAGATGTCCGGGCACCAGGGCCGACGGGAGGTCCGCAGCAGGGCGTCCGCGCGGGCCGCGGCCCCCGGGGTGACCTCCTCGACCCGGCCGAGGGCCGCGAGCCGCACCACCGACTCGTCACCGAGCGAGAGCGTGCCCAACTCGGCGATGTCGAGGGCGAGATCGGCCGAGGCCGTGGACGGCGCACATGTGGCGCCCTCCGGGGAGGCGTCCAGACGGTAGCGGCCGCCCGCCAGGCCGGCGGCGTCCCGCAGGTCGAGGACCAGGCTGCCGGAGGCCCCGTACGTACGGCCCTCCAGGACCCTGGCGACATCCAGCACCCGGACCCACAGCATGTCGGCCTGCGTGGTGATGTGGGCGGCCCGCGGGTCGGGCAGCAGCAGCGGGAGGAGGTCGTCGGGGGCGCGGTTGCCGGACTTGACCGTGGTGACCCAGTCGATCGAGCACAGATAGCGCCACAGCGCCCGCTCGGCCGTCGGCGTGACGGCGATCAGGTCCTTGACCTTGGCCGTGTTGAGGGGCTGCTTGGCGTCGCCCCAGGTGTCGTCGCAGGTGTAGGCGGCGAAGCCCTGGGGCTCGCCGTCCTCGTCGCGGAAGATGACGTAGAAGGGCTCGGTCCACGGGGAGTTGTGGAAGGCGAGCCCGGTCTCGACGTCCCAGCGGCGACTGTCCCGCTCGACCATCCCGGCCCGGACGCCGGCGAGCCTGCGGTGCAGGCCGGGGCCGATCTTGCGGATCTCCTCGCCGTCGGCGAACTCGATCCGTCCGCCGTCCTCGGGCCGCCCGGTGCGCCGGGGGTCGAGACCGGCGCGGCGGACGTCCACGGTCCACTCGGCCGTCCAGGTCGCGGGGCCGAAGCCGTACCGGCCGTAGATCGGGTACTCGGCGGCGATGAGCGTGGCGACCGCGTCGCCCCGCTCCTTCGCGGCGGCGAGATCGCGCGCCATCATCCGGCTGAGCAGCCCCTGCCGGCGATGCGTCGCGGAGACGGTGACGCCACTGACGGCGTCGGCGACGAGGGAGCCGCCGCCGACCGCGCTCAACTCCTGCGTGAACGAACGGAAGGTGGCGACCACGCGGCCACCGTCGAAGACACCGAGCACACGGGCGAGGTCGGTGTGCGGCAGCCGGTCGGCGACCTCCTCGTCCGTCACCACCGGCGGCCGGAGGAACCCGGCGTTGACGGCCCGAAGCCAGTCGCGGTACTCGGACTCGCCGACAGCGCGCACCTCAAGAGTCATCCTCCGAGGCTATGCCGCCCCCGCCGCCACCCGCACCCGGGTTTTCCACCGCCACCGCCCCCGCGCACCCCCGACCGACGCGAGCGCCCGCAACCGTCGTCCTTACCCAGCGCTCCCGACAACCGCCGAGCCACCGCGCACCCGCGCACCGGCTCCCGCTCGCCACCGCACACGCGCCCGCGGCCCTCGTCCGGCTGGAGTGCCTCAGATGAGGAGGTCGTCCACCTGCGCCTCGCCCTCGCGGTAGCGGCGGGCGATCTCGGCGCTGCAGTCGTCGGCCGTCCGCTGCAGCTGCTGCCGCTGCCTCGAGACCTGCTGTTCGTACCCCGCGAGCCGCCCCATCGCCGTGTGCAGTTCGTCGTCCGTCCGCGCACCGAGATCCGACAGCTCGACCTCCGAGAGCATCTCCGCCGCGAGCCGCCGGTACTCCTCGCTGCGGGGCGTCGACAGCGTCACGTGACGCGCCGAGGTCCGCAGCCGCGACGGCGCGTCCGCGAGGATCTCCGAGAGCCGGTCCAGGATCGGCGCCTCCGGATCCGTACGCCGGGCCAGCTCGGCCCGCAGGATGTCGATCCGGCCCTGCAGCATCCTCCGTACGTAGCTGAGATCGGCCTCGTCCCCCTGGGCGTCACGGCGCAGGGTGCGCAGCTCCGGCAGCCGCAGGGCGGTGAGATCGGGTGTCGGCCGTTCCGGCAGGGCGGGCTCGGCCGTCCGCTGCACGGGTGGTCGTACGGCCGCGCCGACCCTGGTCAGTTGTACGGGACCGGAAGGCGTCTGCCCGGCGCCAGGTGCACTCATGTGAATCGTCCCCTCGACCGGTGCGGAGCCGCACCGCCTGACACGCATGGTGCCACTCCCGCACGTGTGTGTGCAGGCGCTCTGCACCCGTTCAGCCCCAGATGCGTCGGTCTGTAGGTTGGTCCGTATGCGAGCAGTGGTACAGAGGGTCGACGGCGCGAGCGTCGTCGTCGCAGGGGAGACGGTCGGCGAGATCGTCGGCGAAGGACTGTGTGTGCTGGTGGGAGTCACCCATGACGACACCCCGGAGAAGGCGGCCCAGCTCGCCAGAAAGCTGTGGTCCGTCCGGATGCTGGAGGGAGAGAAATCCTGTTCGGACGTGAATGCGCCCTTGTTGGTGATTTCTCAGTTCACCCTCTACGGGGACGCCCGCAAGGGCCGTCGGCCCACCTGGAACGCCGCGGCGCCCGGGCCCGTCGCCGAACCGCTCGTCGACGAGGTGGTGGCGCAGCTGCGCGCGCTGGGCGCGCGCGTGGAAACGGGCCGGTTCGGAGCGGCCATGCGCGTCTCGCTCACGAATCACGGCCCGTTCACGGTGCTCGTCGAGGTGTAGCGGGCCCGTGGGTGCAGCGGGCCCGTAGGTGTGGCGGCTACGAGGTGGTGCGGTGGGGCTACGGCTCGACGACGGTCTCCTGCGCGGCGGCGGTGTCGCCGGCGATCAGCTCCGCGTCCACCGGCACGTTCCGCTTGACCATCGCCAGCGCGATCGGCCCCAGCTCGTGGTGGCGGGCGGAGGTGGTGATGAAGCCGAGCTGCCGCCCCTCGCCGCCGTCCGCCGCGAGCCGGATGGGGGTGCCGTGGCCCGGCAGATGGACCTCGCTGCCGTCCAGGTGCAGGAAGACCAGCCGCCGCGGCGGCTTCCCCAGGTTGTGGACACGGGCGACGGTCTCCTGACCGCGGTAGCAGCCCTTCTGCAGGTGCACCGCGCTGCCGATCCAGCCCAGCTCGTGCGGAATCGTCCGGTGGTCGGTCTCGAAGCCGAGCCGCGGCCGGTGCGCCTCGATCCGCAGCGCCTCGTACCCGAGGATCCCGGCGGCCGGTCCGTGGGAGGCCGCGAAGGACTCCAGGTCGGCGCGGGGCAGGAACAGATCGCGGCCGTGCGGGGTCTCCTGTACGACGGCGCCCGCAGGCACCTCGGCGATGGAGCCGGCCGGCAGGTGGACGACGGCGAAGTCGTCCGTACGGTCGGCGACCTCGACCCGGTAGAAGAACTTCATCGACTCCAGATAGGCGATGAGCTCGCCCTGGGTGCCGGGCTCGACGTGCGCCCAGACCGTCTCGCCGTCGTCGACGAGGTAGAGGGCATGCTCGATGTGGCCGTTGGCGGAGAGGATCAGCGCCTCGGTGGCCCGGCCGGCCGGCAGCTCGCTGACGTGCTGGGTGAGCAGCAGGTGCAGCCAGCTCAGGCGGTCGTCGCCGGTGACGGTGACGACGCCACGGTGCGAGAGATCGACGAAACCGTCGCCCGCGGCGAGGGCGCGCTGCTCACGGAACAGATCGCCGTAGTGCGCGGCGACGCCTTCGTCACGGCCTTCGGCGGGGACGGCGCCGGGCAGGGACAGCAGAGGGCTCTTCATGAGGAAAAGCCTACGACTCGGCGGCGGCGTCCTTCTCGGCGCACTCCCGGCACCGGCCGAAGATCGCGAAATGCTTCATGTCCGTCTCGAAGCCGAAGGTCTCCCGCAGCTTCCCCGTGAACTCCGCGGCCACCTCCACGTCCGCCTCGATGACGTTCGTACAGTCCCGGCAGACCAGGTGCAGATGGTGGTGCCGATCGGCGAGGTGGTACGTCGGCGCCCCGTGCCCCAGGTGGGCGTGGGACACGAGCCCGAGCTCCTCCAGGAGCTCGAGGGTCCGGTACACGGTGGAGATGTTCACACCGGACGCGGTCTTGCGGACCTCGCCGAGGATGTCGTCGGGGGTCGCATGCTCCAGCGTGTCCACGGCCTCCAGGACAAGCTGGCGCTGAGGCGTCAGCCGATAGCCGCGCTGCCGCAGGTCGCTCTTCCAGTCGGTGCTCACCACGCCCCCAGTTTGGCATCCTCCGCCCCTGAACGGGGGACGGGATCCTTCTCAGACCGCGTGCGGCCTGGTCGGTGGTTGACGCTTCGCAGACCGGGTGTCCCCGAGGTCTCCACGTCCTGACACCGCCTGCCCGGCGGCGTGATCGATGTTGCACCCCGCGTTGGTGTCCGCGTTGGCCTCGAACCCGCAATCAGGGTTCTTACAGACGAAGCGGGCCTGGTTCTCCCGGTTTCCCGGGGTGATGTAGCCGCAGGCGGAGCAGCGTCGGGAGGTGTTCGCGGCCGGGACCCTGACCACGAGGCCGCCACGGTCGACGGTCTTGTACTCCAGCATGGTCACGGTCCTGCCCCAAGCTTCCTCGGTGATCGTCCGGTTCAGCCCGGCCTTCTGTCGGACATTCCGCCCGGGGGCTTCCGCAGTTCCTCTGGCGGACTTGACCATGCTGGTGATGGCCAGGTCCTCCACACCGACGCGCGAGAACGTCTCGGCGATGTCGGTGGTGGTCTTGTGCTGCCAGTCGACCACTCGGCGCTTGGCTGTCGCGCGGAGCCTGGCGATCTGGTCGTGCGTACGGGTGAGGCGACGCGACCTCTTCTCACCGGGGTTACCGGCGCGGCGGCTGCGGTGCTTGGTCTTCTCCAGCCGGCGCAGTCGTTCGGCTTCACCCTTGGTGAGCCAGGGACCGTGGTCACGAAACGTGCCGTCGGACAGGGCGAGGGGGCGGATGACGCCCCGGTCGATGCCCACCGTCGGCCCGGCATGCGGCTCAGGTTCGGGTGCTTCGCTCTGGACGCGAAAGACGACGTGCCAGCCGTCGGCCTCCTTCACCAGCCGGGCCCCGGTGACCCGGTTGTCGCCATCGGCATGCTTGCCCACCGGGAGATCCTTGGTCCATCGGAAGCGGACGCGCCCGATCTTGGGCACCCGCATACACCCCCACCGCCGGTTCGTCCTGACGATCTGGAGGTCACGGCCCTGCGGGATGTCGATGGCCATGCGGGAGCGGAAGCGGCCCTTGAAATTCGGGGCCTGGGCGCGGCCACTCCAGCAGTTCCTCCATGCCTGGAAGTACGTCTTCAGCACGGCCTGCGCCGCCTGCGCGGGCAGGACGCCGAGCCAGGGAAGATCCTTGCGACCCTGTCGGATCGCTTCGTCAGCGGCGGCCAGGGTCCGGCGTTCCCGGGGAAGCATCGTCCACCAGTCATGAACAAGATTCCACAGAGCGCGGGCCGCATGGCCCTGCTCCTCAGCCGCCACTGCCTGGGCGGGAGTGAGAGAGAGTCTGGCCTTGTGACCACGCTGACGCTTCAACACCCCTCCCGAAGTCCCGCCCGCTGACCCATGTCGATGAGGCGACAGCCGACACCCCGATCACCGACAACTTCGAAGCCATACGGTCACGTCGGGCGCCGAGCCCAAATGACAGGATCCCTCGCATACTGGCCATAATTCGCACATCCATGCGGATTTCCGTCGTCGACTCCGACGTGGAGTGATCACCGCTACTCCCCGGCCCGTCGTAAGTCCTCGATGAGGAGATCGAGCCTGAGACGATGGTGCAGGTCTTGAAACGGCCAGTGCCCCCGCCTTCAGGCTGGGGGCACTGCCAGAATCATCGGTAGCACGGCCCGACAGTGTGGACCTCTGGCACCTCCTGGCCGGGGCCAGGAAAGTGCCTCACTTGAAGAAGGCGATGCCGTCGTCCGGCATGTCGGGGAGGTTGCGCGCCATCTCCGCGACCTCTTCCGGCGTGACGACCTTCTTCAGGTGCGCCGACATGTACGGGCGGAGCGGGACCTCGGGGGTGGCCTTCTCGCCCACCCACATCAGGTCGCCCTTGACGTAGCCGTAGAGCCGCTTGCCGCCGCTGTACGCGCCGGAGGCCGCCGTACGGGCCACGGCGTCCGTCACCAGGTCGATCTGCGGCTTCTTGTCGGCGAGCTCGCCGTACCAGATCTCCACGATGCCCTGGTCGCGGACCATGACGGTCTCGACCTTGCGGTCCTTGTCGATCCGCCAGTAGCCGCTCTCGCTCTCCAGCGGGCGGACCTGGTTTCCGTCGTTGTCCAGGACCCAGGAGTGCGAGTGGTACTCGAGGAAGTCACGGCCGTCGTGGCTGAACGTCACGGACTGGCCGAAGTTGCACTTCTCGGCACCGGGGAAGTCGGCCACGCCCGCGCCTTCCCACGTTCCGAGGAGGAACGCGAGGGGGACGAGGTCCGGGTTGAGGTCGGACGGGATCTCGATCATGAGCAGCTCTGTCGATCTGTAGAGGTGATTACCGCTGGCCCTGGTACAGCTTCTTCACGGCCAGACCGGTGAACGCGAGCACGGCGACACAGACCAGGGCCAGGAGGACTTCGAAGAAGATGATCACAGGTGCTCCTCGAATGAGCGGTGAAGGCAGAACGGGCCGGACCCCAGCTTAGTCTGCGGGGGCCCGGCCCTCTCTGTGAGGTGGGTCTAGCGCGATCAGCCCAGGAGCTGGTTCTGGAGGGTGACCGTCTGCTGGAACGGGACCTGCAGGGCCTGCCCCTTACGGGTCTGCGTGACCAGCGCGAGTGTGTCGCCCGCCTGGATGTAGGCCCAACGGGTCTGGTCGGCGTTCTGCGGCGCCTCGACGAAGGTGTAGAGAGCGGTGTACGGCACGTGGACCATGCTCGCGAACTCACTCTCCATCTTGATGCCCTCGACCCCGAGAAGCGGGCCCTCGACCGAGCCGGCCCGTACGGCGTCGTCCTTGAACGCCTCCGCGAAGGCCACCGAGTTGAACTGGAGCAGGTGGATCCGGGTCGTCGTGCCGTCGGGCATCGTCCAGCCACGGGCCGCGATGTGCCGCAGCGCGGACTCGGTCAGCGCTTCCTTCAGCGCGGCGCGGTCTTCCTCCCGGTACGTGGACAGGTACTGGTCCACGGTGGCCCAGCCGCCGTTCAGCTTCGGGTCCTGGGTGGCGCCCGCCGGGGCCGGCAGCAGGAGTTTGCGCAGGTCGGCGTGGTGGATCTCGCCCGCGTTGCCCACGGTGAAGGGGCGCTGGGTGTCGGCCGGGAGGGCCGGGAGGCTGAGCTTCGGGTACTCCCAGCGGCCGTCGCTCTCGGTCGCGAGACCGGGCACCTCATGGCGCTCCATGGAGGCGATCGCGAACGCGGTCCCGGTCCCGAGCCCGCCGCACACGAGCACGGCGGCGGTCCAGCGGGCGACGGCCCACAGGACGCGTCGCGAGGGCTTCCGGGCGGGCGCCGGCGGCGGCCCCGCGAGGGTGAGCGGGGCCTGCGGGTCCGCCGCGACCGACTGGACCTCAGGCCCAGCCGCCGGAACGGCCGGAACGGCTGGGACCGCCGGGGCCGCCGGGGCCTCCGGGACCTCCGGGGTCTCCGGGGAGGAAACCACCTCGGGCTCGACCGGGGACTCCGCGGTGGCAACCACCTCGGGTCCGGCGGTGGGCTCGACCGTCTCCGGGGCGGCGGACGCCTCCGGCGCGGACAGCACGTCCGTCTCCGGCTTCGTCTCCGTCTGCTCGGTCATACGTACTCCCCCGGGGACTTGATGTGATCGAGCTGCTTCTTCACCAGCTCCGCCACCGCGGACCTGTCGAACGGCTTGGGCCCCGCGGCGGCGACCGTGACGAGGACCTCGGCGTCGTACGCCGTGCAGACCATCCCGTCCAGCTGCTCGGCCTGCTCCTCCTTGTCCAGCCCCTTCTCCTGCGGGTACATGAAGCAGGCGGAGTTCTTGTGCCCGTCGACCTTCGGGCCCTTGGGGAACTTCAGAAGGTCGGCCGAAAGCTTTCTCCGGAGCTCGTAAGCCCCACGGATCGCCTTCTTGTCCTTCATCCGCGTGATGCGCACCGTGAACACGGTGCCCTGCTCCGGCCAGGCGTAGGAGCGGAAGGCGATCCCCTGGATGCCCAGGCGGTCGACCTCCTTCTCGTAGTCACGGCGCTTCTTGCCGGAGAGGCCCTTGCCGTCCTCCTTCAGGAGCGCCGCGGCCTCCTTCCCGCCCAGCTCGCCGTCGTTGCCGTACCCCTCCATGTCGGGGCCGAGTTCGTACGCCTCCGGTACCGGCAGCAGCATCTTGCTGAGCGGCGTCGACGCCTTCCCGCGGACGGCGTCGAGCGCCGGGTCCTTCTGCGTCTTCGACACGTCCGGCTGCTCCCACACCACCGTCGGCGCGGAGCGGTCCGCGTCGCGGACGGTGACGTTCGTGTACGCGACGCCACCGCCGACCGCTCCGAGGACGAGCACGGCGGGCAGCACGATCGTCAGGAGTCTGCGCCCCCGGCCGGACCTTCCCGGCGCCTCCGGCGGGTCGACGGGAACGGTCGCGGCGAGCACGTCCTCCGGGTCGGTCACGGTGTTCTGGTGCTCGCTCACAGGCGCCCCAACTGTCGCTCGGCCACCGAGGCGATCTCCTTCTTCGAGATCTTCTTGGTGTCGTAGATGAAGATCTCGACCGCGATGTCACCGCGGAACAGATAGGCCCGGGCCTCGTAGAGGTCCAGGTAGCCGGCCTTCTTCTGCACCGGGAACACGTAGTAGTGGCCGTTGGCCGAGCCCTTGACCGGATCGCCCGAGTTCTGGGCGTACTCCTCGTCGGGCATGTAGGCCATCTGCTCCTCGGCGTGGTCCTGCGCGCCGAGGACATCGGTGGAGCGGTACTGGACGAGGCGGATCTCGGTGGTCTTGAACTCGCCCGTCCGCCACGACGTGGTCGCGACGCGCCGGATCCTGATGTCCAGCTGGTAGCTCAACGCGCGGCCGGGCTCGTTGAACTCCATCGCGTAGTCGGCCGGCGTCTTCCAGCCGTCCTCGTCGTGGAAGTCCGTCTTCTTCGCGCCGGCCGGTTTCGGCAGCAGCAGCTTGCGCAGATCACCGTCCGTCCTGACCTTGCGGTCCTCCGCGGCCGTGAGCGGAACCGGCTTCTGGTCCCCCGGGAGCGGCTTCGGGTAGGCGAGGTCCGGCTGGTTGAGCGCGGGCAGCGGCGTCGGCTCCCGCTCGGCCTGGATTCCGTACCCCACCGCCGTACCGCCGACGATGCCGAGTACGGCGGCGACGGCGATCAGCGCGATGGTCCGGCCGACCCGGCGAGGACGCGGCGACTCGGGGTCCGAGTCCGACGTCGCGGCCAGGGCCGGGGGCGCGACCGGGGCCGGCGTCGGTGCCGGCTCCGGCGCCGTTCCGGCGTTTTCCGTTGATTCTGTGGCTTCCAAAGGGGGTCCCCCCACGAGACCTGAAGCGCAGATTCCGTAACCCGCGCACCCAACTGACCCGTGAGTGATGCATGGGGTTGCAGTGGTCCGCATTACAGTTCGGTATATGGCGAAGAAGCTCGTGATCAAGGTGACCGCCGGGGCCGACGCCCCCGAACGCTGCTCCCAGGCCTTCACCGTGGCCGCGGTCGCCGTGGCGAGCGGTGTCGAGGTCTCGCTCTGGCTGACCGGCGAGTCCTCGTGGTTCGCGCTCCCGGGACGCGCGGCCGAGTTCGAGCTGCCGCATGCCGCGCCGCTGCCGGACCTGATCGACTCGATCCTGGCGGCCGGGCGGATCACGCTCTGCACCCAGTGCGCGGCGCGCCGCGAGATCACGGAGAAGGACGTCCTGGAGGGCGTACGGATCGCCGGCGCGCAGGTCTTCGTCCAGGAGGCCATGACGGACGGCACCCAGGCGCTCGTCTACTGAGCCGGATTTCTCGGAGTCGGGCACCCTCGGGGTTCCCGGAGTTCCCGGAATCGGGGCCACGAGGCGTTCCTGGATCTAGCCCCGACGCGCCACGGGCTCAGCGCTCGTCGTGGCGCTTCCTGCCGTCGAGCTCGTCCCACCACTGGTCGGACTGCGGGTCCCCGGACGGGGCGTCCCACCAGCGGTCCTCCGGGCCGCGCCGATTCGCGACCATCGCGGCGACCGGCGGGATGACCATGGCGACCACGCACATCCCGATGGCGACCGGCATCGAGAAGAGCCGCACGACGGCCCACGCCCCGACGAAGAGCACCAGGCAGATGCCCATCATCCAGAAGTAGACGTGGCGCCGTCGCGCGTACATACCTTCAGATTACGACCGTGCGTCGGCTCCTGACAGCTCGGCGGGAGCCGAGGCCGTGTCGTCGCCGTCCCGCTTGCGCAGGGGGGCGGGAGCCGCCTCCGCCGGGGTGGCGTCCGCCCGGCCGGAGCCCGTCGCCGCCTTCCGTCCCAGCCAGACCAGCAGCAGGGCGAGGGTGCCGGCGAGCGCGGGCCAGTAGAAGTACCGGAAGTCGCCCGCGGGCACCGTCGGCACGTAGCCGGCGATGTACAGCGCCGAGCTGATCCCCAGGACACGGACCGGCATCGCGTACTGCCCGCGGCCCGGCTTGAAGGTCAGCGTGAGGGCGACGGCCAGCCAGAACCAGCCCGCGAAGAGCCACGGCAGGTCGTCGCCCATGCCGACGACGTAGTACTTGAGGATCTGCGTGCGCCGCTCCACCGGCTCACCGATTCCGGGCGCGTTCGCGATGGTCCCGTCCTGGTACGTGTACCGGCCCTGGAACATCACCTTGGAGAAGACCTGGAGGCGGTACTGGGCGTACTCGGGCAGGTGACTCGGGATCTCGCTGATCCACATGTCGGTCAGCTCGTCCGCGTGCCGGCCCAGCTCGGTCAGGCCCAGGGACGTGTCACGCGGGTAGCAGCGCCAGTAGGCGTCGGACAGGTTCTTCTCGGGCTGGCACCGCTTGGTCGTGGTGACCATGGCCTCCTGGAAGTCCGGCGACGTCGCCGCCTTTCCGGCCGCCGCCCGCACCTCCTTCACGGTCAGGACGTGCACCAGGTCGTCGAGCAGGATCTGCGAGAACTGGCGGGTCTCCAGCGGCTTCGCGACGGCGGAGACGACTCCGCTCGCCACGGCGGCGGTGGCGATCAGGGCTCCGACCGAGATCAGCCACTTCCGCCGTCCGGGCGTGGGCCACAGGGAGCGTACGAGCAGGTAGAAGACCGGGATGCCGGCCAGCAGCGCGTTCTTGCGGGCCAGGATCGCGTAGGTGATGAGGATCGCCCCGAGCGCCAGCAGCAGCCACCGCGTGACGGTGCGGTCGGCCGGCAGATCACGGGCGACGAAGGCGATCGCGCAGGCGGCGAGGAGGGCGAACGCCATCTGGACGTCCTTCCACACCACACCGGTGAAGGTGATGATGTGCGGAGCCAGTCCGATGGCGAGGATCGCGAGGGAGCCGCCACGCTTGCCGGTGCGCGCCCAGACCCGCCAGGCGATGACCCACAGCGCCGCCCACAGGACGGCGGACTGCAGGGCGGCCATGGCGCCGGGGCTGCCGGTCACGTCGATGAGCGCCCGCCACAGCAGGGCCATCACGGGCGGGTGCCAGTCCGTCACGGGCGTCTTGCCCAGCGCCTGCTGGAGCTGGTCGACGCTGTCGAGGCTCAGGTAACCGGGGGAGAACAGCATGGCCGTGCCCCAGCCGCAGAACGCGGCGATGGCGGCGAGACCCCAGGGCCAGAGCGGACGATCCGACAGATTTGACCACATCCGTGAGATCGGTCGCACGGGTCGCTCAGGTGTCATGAGGCGGGAGCCTAACAGCACAAGGTCAACACGCCGCACGCACCGAACGCCCATCGGGTGAACGCTGAGGAGTCGCCTTGACCGGGCTCCATCAGGTCCTCCGAGGCGCTACGCCGCCTGGAAGACATAGCGCCGGTAGACGACGAACCGGACCAGTGTGGCCACGGCCCAGCCGAAGAGCCGGGTGACGTTGTCGGTCAGCGCGGAGTCGAATCCCAGCGCGCGCGACAGGTAGACCGGGGCGGCCGTGATCACGATTCCGGCGAGGTTCACGAGGACGAAGACGACGACCTCGCGCGGCGACGTCTCCGAGCGCTGGTCGCGGTAGGTCCAGTGGCGGTTGCCTATCCAGCCGACCACCATGGCCGCCGCCGTGGCGACCACCGATGCCAGGACCGGCATGGACGCCATGGGCCCGGCACCCACCCCGGGAAGGCCGAAGACGAGCAGGTTGAAGCCGCCGGCGTCCACGACGAAGGCGACGGCCCCGACGACCCCGAACTTGGCGACTTCCCGCCACAGACCGCGGATGACGTCACGCAGGCGGAGGCGAAGGGACAGTTGATCGGACATGAAAAGGAGCCTAGCCGCAGGGTATTCTCACGTGACTCCACCCATGACCACTCGTGGTCTCTGGATGCCCCCCACCGCCTCGCGGGGATTCCACAAGTCTAAAGGATCAACAGATGAGACCCACGATCGCCTGCGTCGTCCCCTGCTACAACGAGGAGGCGGCCATCGGCAAGGTGGTCCGTGATCTCCGGGCAGCGCTGCCCGAGGCCGAGATATACGTCTATGACAACGCCTCGACCGACCGCACGGTGGAAGTCGCCCTCGAGGCCGGCGCGATCGTCCGGCACGAGAAGCGCAAGGGCAAGGGCAACGTCATCCGTCGCGCCTTCGCGGACGTCGACGCGGACGCGCTGCTCATCATCGACGGCGACGACACGTACGACGCGTCGCGCGCCCGTGATCTGGTCGACCTGCTCTTCGAGGGCCCCTACGACCACGTCGTCGGCGCCCGTCGCGAGACGGTCGAGGGTGCGTACCGTCCGGGTCACGCGGTCGGCAACAAGATGCTGACGGGTGCCGTCCGTACGCTCTTCGGCAACGACGTCACCGACATGCTGAGCGGCTACCGCGTCTTCTCGCGCCGCTACATCAAGTCCTTCCCGGCCCTGTCGCACGAGTTCGAGACCGAGACCGAGATGACGGTCCACGCGCTCAACCTGCGGCTCCCCACGGCGGAACTGCCCGTCGACTTCAAGGACCGCCCGGCCGGCAGCGAGAGCAAGCTGCGCACCTACCGTGACGGCTGGCGCATCCTCAAGATGATCCTCGGCCTGGCCCGTCGTCAGCGCCCGTCGCTCTTCCACAGCGTGCTCGCCGGTCTGCTCGCCCTCGTCTCCCTGGGCCTCGGTACGCCGGTCATCGTCGACTACATCAACACGGGCGAGGTGCCGCGCTTCCCCACGGCCATCCTCGCTGCGGCGATCATGACCATCGCGGTGCTCGTGCTGCTGGTGGGGTACATCCTCGAGTCGTTCATGCACCTGCGCCAGGAGCAGTCCCGTCTCGCCCACCTCGCGTACCCGGCGCCGAGCCGCTCCCCCAAGGGCTTCGACCTGGACAAGACGCCGCGCGAGCAGGAAGACACGCTGGCCCGCTCGTAGTTCACCGTGACATGCGGAACAGCCCCCGCCGGGCGTACCCGGCGGGGGCTGTTCCGTTCGGCACGAAGGGCCGCACCTGATGGTTCGGTGGCGTCCAACCCCCGGAAGGTGCGGCCCTTCGGCCTGTTCGCGTCGCGGCGTCACACCGCGATGGCGACCTCCGCGAGACCACCCTGCTGGGCCACGACCTGGCGGTCGGCGGTGCCGCCGGGAACCAGGGCGCGAACGGTCCAGGTGCCCTCGGCCGCGTAGAAGCGGAACTGGCCGGTGGCGGAGGTCGGGACCTCCGCGGTGAACTCGCCGGTCGAGTCCAGGAGGCGGACGTAACCGGTGACGGGCTGGCCGTCCTTGGTCACGAAGCCCTGGATGGTGGTCTCACCGGGCTTGATCGTCGAGGCGTCGGGGCCGCCGGGCTGCGCACCACACATGTCTTCTGTCCTTACGGTCGGGGAGGTCCGGGGAGGGGTCCGGAGACTTACTTGTTGGCGCCGAGCTCGATCGGCACGCCGACGAGGGAGCCGTACTCGGTCCACGAGCCGTCGTAGTTCTTGACGTTCTCGACACCGAGCAGCTCGTGCAGCACGAACCAGGTCAGCGCGGAGCGCTCACCGATGCGGCAGTAGGCGATGGTGTCCTTCGCCAGATCGACCTGCTCGTCCTCGTAGAGGGCCTTGAGCTCGTCGTCCGACTTGAAGGTGCCGTCGTCGTTGGCGTTCTTCGACCACGGGATGTTGCGGGCGCTCGGCACGTGGCCGGGGCGCTGCGACTGCTCCTGCGGGAGGTGGGCCGGGGCGAGCAGCTTGCCGGAGAACTCGTCGGGCGAACGCACGTCGACCAGGTTCTGGGCGCCGATCGCGGACACGACGTCGTCGCGGAAGGCGCGGATCGAGGTGTCCTGGGCCTTGGCCTTGTACTCGGTGGCCGGGCGGGCAGGTACGTCGGAACCGTCGACGAGGTCGCGGGAGTCGAGCTCCCACTTCTTGCGGCCGCCGTCGAGGAGCTTGACGTCCTGGTGACCGTAGAGCTTGAAGTACCAGTAGGCGTAGGAGGCGAACCAGTTGTTGTTGCCGCCGTAGAGGACGACCGTGGTGTCGTTACCGATGCCCTTGGCCGAGAGGAGCTTCTCGAAGCCCTCCTGGTCGATGAAGTCGCGGCGGACCGGGTCCTGAAGGTCCTTGGTCCAGTCGATCCGGATCGCGTTGCGGATGTGGTTCTTCTCGTACGCCGAGGTGTCCTCGTCGACCTCGACGACGGCCACCTGCGGGTTGTCGAGGTTCGCCTCGACCCAGTCGGCGTCTACCAGGACGTCGCTGCGGCTCATGCTGTTTCTCCTCCGGGGCAGTGTTCGGCGGTGTGGCGCAAGGTGGTGCAGGTACGCGTCATCGCTTGTACGAGGTCAGGTACGGCTGCACGGGGTGGCCCCGACGGTTCGTCGAAGGGCCTGAGGAATGCGGGAATCGGGCGTCCCGCTCAGACGGAGCGACAGAGCATGGCGGCGACGCGGCACAGGTCTACTGCCCGCCGCTTCGTGAGTTCCGCCTGTCGCTTCATGCCCACGATCGTAGGGACGGACAGGCGGCCGTGTCACCGGTGTGTCGTATTTTGAGACGCGATCGTCCGAGATGCGAGACGCGATCACGTGGAAACGGGTCGCCGCCCCGGTCCGGACCAGGCTGTCCCGGTCCTGCTTCTACGGATCGGACGGGACCGTCTCACCATGTGGAGAAAGGGCGTTCGAGGGGGCGGATCAGCCCGCCAGCACGACGTCCTTGCCGGTCACGGCGACGGCCAGGCCGTCCTCGCGGGCCTCGACCTTCTCCAGCTTCATGCCCGCCGGCAGTCCGCCGATCTCCCGGTCGAAGTCGGTGCGCTTGCGGACGAGGTCCTCGAGGCCGGGGATGCCGTCGCCGGGCACCTTGTCGGCCCGCACCCGGATCGTGTCCCCGTCGACCAGCGTCACCGTGGAGACGACGCTCCTGGTGACCGTGCGGCCCAGGACCTCGACCCCGCCCGTGACCTTCAGCTTGCCGTTGCCGCCGTAGGCGACCTTCACCTCGCGCTCGGAGGCCGCGGCGAGGTCCTCGTACGAGATCAGCGCGGTCCCGCTGACACTGCCTGCGCGGGCGCTCGTGTAGTCGCCGTTCAGCGTCACGTCGTGGAACGCGGCGGACAACTCGCCGATCCGGATCTTCCGGCCGCCGGCCGTGGCCTCGACGCCGGTCAGCTTCACGTCGACCTCGTCGAGACGCCGGTCCATGATCTGGGTCAGGAACGGGAAGCCCTTGATGTCGACATCGGTCGACCCGGAGCGGGCCGGGCCGAGCCGCACCCGGTCGGCGGCCTCCGACTCCGCGTAATTGACCGCCAGCCGGTCGATGCCGACGAAGATCCCGCCGAGCACGACGGCCACGATCAGCAGTACGCGCAGTGCTCGCACGAGCTGTCCCCCCAAGAAAGTCTCCGGCCCCCCGACACGAAGATCGACGTGTCGGAGGGCCGGATGGTTCCCGCGGGCGTGTGACGAGCGCTACGCGAGCGCACGACCCAGCAGGTAGACCGCGGGTGCGGCGGCCGTCAGCGGAAGCGCCACGCCTGCGGTCATGTGGACGAAGCGGGACGGGTAGTCGTAGCTCGCGGCCCGCAGCCCGACGAGCGCGCACACCCCGGCGCCGAGACCGAGCAGCGCGCCGGAGGCGCCCAGGTCGGTGAACCCGCCGGCCGCGATCCCGGCGCCCGCGGCGGCGAGGAGCGCCACGACGACGGAGGCGGCGCCGGACAGCGGGAGCGCCCGGGCGAGGACGGCGGCCGCGACCGCGGCCCCGCCGACGACCACGGCGTCCGGGGCGGCACCGAGGTGTCCGGTGGCCACGACGGTCAGCGCGGCCGACGCGACGGTCGCCATCAGGCCGTACATGCGCTCGTCGGGATCGGCGTGGCTGCGCAGCTGGAGGACGAGGGTGAGCAGCACCCAGACGCCGAGGGTGCCCATGATCGCGGCGGGGGCGTTCTCCCGGCCGGCGGCGAGCAGCGCGACATCGGCGGTCAGGCCGCCGGCGAAGGCGAGGGCGATGCCCTGCCGGGCCGGCCACATGCCGTTGAGCCGGAACCAGCCGGCGGCGGTGACGGCCTGGAGCAGGACGAGCGGCACGAGCAGCGCGTACGGGCCGACCGCCGCGCCGGCGGCGAGCAGGACGGCGAGGACCGCGGTGAGGGCGGCCGGCTGCATCCCCGGCTCGATGATCGGCGAGCGGCCCTCGGCCCTGGCGCGCTGGGCGTCGGTGATCCGGGCGTTGCCGCCGGTGGTGGGGGTGGAGTACTCGGGCGCCGCGGTCGCCGGCCCGGCGGCCGGCTCCGGGTGGGCGGCCGGGGTCTCGGGCGGCAGCGCCTGAGCGGCGGGCTGCGGAGGCAGGTAGGCGGTGTCCGCGGCGAAGGGCTGGACCACCGGCTGGTACTGGGTGTCCCAGGTCTGGCCCTCCCACGTCTGCGTGACGTGGGGGTCCTGATACTGCTGCTGGACGTACGGCTGCCCGCCGTACTCCTGCCGGCCCTGCTGCTGCCCGTACTGCTGCTGACCCTCGTACGGGTCGTGGCCCGGATCGTACGGCTGCTGCTGATCGCTGCTCATGCTGTGCGGTTCACCCTCCTGCGAACGGCGGGAGCACCTCGACCGTGCCGCCCTCGGCAAGCCGTACCGTCTCATGGGCACGGGTCCCGACGGGGTCACCGTCGACGAGGAACGAACACCGCTGGAGTACCCGGACGAGCTCGCCCGGGTGCTTCTCGCGGGCGGCCTCCAGCGCCTCGGCCAGGGTCCCGGCGGTGTACGGCTCCTCGGCGACACCGGCGGCGGCCTTGGCCGCGGCCCAGTAGCGGATGGTTCCCGCTGCCATAGCGGCGCTCCCTTCGTTCGTGTGCGCGCCGCTGTCCATGATGGGCTATCGGCGGGTGAGCCAGTCCCCCAGTCGGCCGAGCAGCTCCTCGCCCACCGCGTTCTCGGCGTGTCCCATGCCGCGCTCCAGCCACAGTTCGCACTCGCCGGCCGCCGCCAGCATCCGCGGGTGGTCGACCGGGAAGTACGGGTCGCGGTCGCCGTGCACGATCAGCAGCGGGGTCGGCGCGATCATCGGCACCGCCTCCACCGGCGACAGCGGGACGGGATCCCAGTCGCGGTTGTCGATCCGGGTGCCGAGCCCGTAGCGGCCGACCAGCCGGCCCATCGGGTGGGTGATCACCCAGTGGACCCGTCGCATCGAGGGCGTACCCCGGTAGTACCAGCGGGCGGGCGCGCTGATGGCGGCGACCGCGTCGGTGTGCCCGCCCGTGTCCCGCTCCAGGGCCGCGTGGCGCAGGACGATCGAGCCGCCCATGGAGAAGCCGACGGTCACCACGCGCGCGTGGCCCCGCTCCCGGGCCCAGCGCACCGCGGCCGCGAGATCGAGGACCTCCCGGTCGCCGACGGTGGAGCGACCACCCGAACGGCCGTGCCCCCGGAAAGAGAAGGTGACGACGGCCGCGTGCTCGGCGAGCGCCTTCGCCGCACGGCGGACGGAGGGCCGGTCGGCCGAGCCGGTGAAGCCGTGGGCGAGGACGACCGCCGTGTCGGTGACACCTCGCGTATACGGTTCGTAAACAGCCTCGATACGGACGCCGTCGTCGGTACGCAAAGTGGCACGCTGGGAGCCGGAAGTGATCGAGGAAACATCCACGATGTGAAATCGGCCCTCAGCCTCGGAAGTCATGTGGGCTATTCTGCTTGGCATGAGGATCCGGGCAACGCAGCCCCCGGGTCCTTTTGTGTTTACCGACCGTTGTTACGACCGGATGAACAAAAGCTCTCAGGGCGCGAGAGCCGGCAGTGATGCGTACGAAGCAGTGCCGTAGTCCTCGCAGGGACCGAGGAGGAACCGACGTCATGGACGAGCGAACGAAGCACGACCGACAGGGCACCGAAGCAGGGAGGGCCCGATGAGCTCACTGCTGCTCCTCACCAACGCACTCCAGCCGTCGACCGAGGTGCTTCCCGCACTCGGCCTGCTGCTGCACAACGTGCGCGTGGCCCCCGCCGAGGGCCCCGCCCTCGTGGACACCCCCGGCGCGGACGTCATCCTGATCGACGGCAGGCGCGACCTCCCGCAGGTTCGCAGCCTCTGTCAGCTGCTCCGCTCCACCGGGCCGGGCTGCCCGCTGATCCTCGTCGTCACGGAGGGCGGTCTCGCGGCCGTCACCGCCGACTGGGGCATCGACGACGTCCTCCTGGACACCGCGGGACCGGCCGAGGTCGAGGCCCGCCTGCGGCTCGCGATGGGCCGCCAGCAGATCGTCTCCGACGACTCCCCGATGGAGATCCGCAACGGCGATCTCTCGGTGGACGAGGCGACGTACAGCGCCAAGCTCAAGGGCCGGGTCCTGGACCTGACCTTCAAGGAGTTCGAGCTCCTGAAGTACCTCGCGCAGCACCCGGGCCGGGTCTTCACCCGCGCCCAGCTCCTGCAGGAGGTATGGGGGTACGACTACTTCGGCGGCACCCGAACGGTGGACGTCCACGTACGACGTCTGCGGGCGAAGCTCGGCCCCGAGCACGAGTCGCTGATCGGCACCGTGCGCAACGTCGGCTACCGCTTCGTCACCCCGGAGAAGGTGGAGCGGGCGGCCGAGGAGGCACGGGCGAAGGAAGAGGCCCGGGTCAAGGAAGCGGCGCGCGATGTCACCCCGGCGGAGGACCGGAACGTGGTGGAAGCCACAGTGCGACCTGCCGGTAGGTAGGTCACCCCGCGTAGACTGCCGCGCGTGGCCAAGGTGACGCGGGATGACGTAGCGCGACTGGCGGGAACTTCGACCGCGGTCGTGAGTTACGTCATCAACAACGGACCCCGGCCGGTTGCCCCGGCCACGCGCGAGCGTGTCCTCGCCGCCATCAAGGAGCTGGGCTACCGGCCCGACCGGGTGGCCCAGGCGATGGCGTCCCGCCGCACGGATCTCATAGGCATGATCGTCCCGGACGCGCGCCAGCCGTTCTTCGCGGAGATGGCGCATGCCGTCGAACAGGCCGCCGCCGAGCGCGGGAAGATGGTCCTGGTCGGCAATTCGGACTACCGCGACGAGCGCGAGGTGCACTACCTGCGCGCCTTCCTCGGGATGCGGGTCTCCGGGCTGATCCTGGTCAGCCAGGGCATGAGCGAGCGGGCCGCGAGCGAGATCGAGGCCTGGGACGCGCGCGTGGTGCTGCTGCACGAGCGGCCCGAGGCGCTGGACGACGTCGCCGTCGTCACCGACGACATCGGCGGCGCCCAGCTCGCCACCCGGCACCTCCTGGAGCACGGCCACCCGTACGTGGCCTGCCTCGGCGGCATCCCGAACACTCCGGCGGTCGGCGACCCGGTCGCGGACCACGAGGAGGGCTGGCGCCGCGCGATGCTGGAGGCCGGCCGGTCGATCGAGGGCCGGCTCTTCGAGGCCCCGTACAACCGCTACGACGCCTATCAGATCGCCCTGAAGATCCTCTCCGGCCCGGACAGGCCGCCGGCCATCTTCTGCTCCACCGACGACCAGGCCTTCGGTGTGCTGCGCGCCGCCCGCGAGCTGCGCATCGACGTGCCGACGGAGCTGGCGGTGGCGGGCTTCGACGACGTCAAGGAGGCGGCCCTCACGGATCCGCCGCTCACCACGGTCTCATCCGACCGCCCGGCGATGGCTCGGGCCGCGGTGGATCTGGTCCTGGACGACTCGCTGCGGGTGGCCGGTTCGAAGCGCGAGCGGGTGAAGCAGTTCCCCTCCGCCCTGATCGTCCGCCGCTCCTGCGGCTGCGGCTGACCCTCCGGGGCCGGACCCCAGACCCAGGACCACGGCACCCCAGGCTTTATATCCGGCATACAGGGTTCTGTCGGGCTTCTCAGGCCGGCCTCAGGAAGCTCTCATGAACTGGTCCGAGAGTCTTCTCCATGACGGACTACCAGCAGCCGCAGCAGCCGTACTACCCGCCGCAGCCACCGCGGCCCCCGTACGACCCGACGCAGCCGGTCACGACGGAGCCGGGCACCACGATCTGGCCGTCCGGCGGGCATGTGCCGCCCCCGGTCGGCCCTCCCGCCGCCGGTCCCGCCCATGCCGCCCCCGAGCCGCGCCGCCGCGCCAAGCGGGGCGTCGGGCTCCTCGCGGCCGTGGCGATCGCCGCGGCCGCCGTCGGCGGCGGCACCGCGACGCTGGTCCAGCAGCTCACCGCGGACGACACCGCGCGTGCCTCCGGCGTGAGCGGGACGAACGTCTCCGCGAGCAGCAAGGGCACGGTCGCCGGCGTCGCCGAGGCCGTCTCCCCTTCGATCGTGGAGATCTCCGCGACCTCGACGTCCGGCAAGTCCACCGGCTCCGGCGTGATCATCACCGGCGACGGCGAGATCGTCACCAACAACCACGTGATCTCCGGCGCATCCGAGATCGGCGTGCAGCTGTCCAACGGCAAGTCGTACGCGGCGAAGGTCGTCGGCACGGACCCCGACAAGGACCTGGCGCTGATCAAGCTGGAGGGCGCGTCCGGTCTGAAGGCGGCCACGCTCGGCGACTCCGACGACGTCAAGGTCGGCGATCAGGTCGTGGCGATCGGCTCCCCCGAGGGCCTGACCGGCACCGTCACCAGCGGCATCGTCTCCGCCCTCGACCGCGATGTGACCGTGGCCAAGGACGAAGGCCAGGACCAGCAGCGGCAGCAGCAGTACGACCCGCGGCAGGGCTGGCCCTTCGAGTTCGGCGGGCAGCAGTTCAACGGCGACACCGGCTCGTCGAAGACGACGTACAAGGCGATCCAGACCGACGCCTCGCTCAACCCGGGGAATTCCGGCGGCGCGCTGATCAATATGAACGGCGAGATCATCGGGATCAATTCGGCCATGTATTCGCCCAGCGCGTCGAGCGGTTCTTCGGCCGGCAGCGTCGGCCTCGGATTCGCGATCCCGGTCGACACTCTCAAGGCCGACCTGGACAACCTCCGGTCCGGCGACGCCAACTGAACACGTGCGAGGCTGGCCCCATGACTGGCCCGGTGAATGAAGGCGACCGCATCCTCATCGTCGACGACGAGCCCGCCGTACGGGAGGCGCTGCGGCGCTCTCTCGCCTTCGAGGGGTACGGGACCGAGGAGGCCGTCGACGGCGTCGACGCCCTCTCCCGGATGGAGTCGTACGCCCCCGATCTCGTGGTCCTCGACATCCAGATGCCGCGCATGGACGGCCTGACGGCGGCCCGGCGCATCCGGGCCTCCGGTTCGACCGTGCCGATCCTGATGCTCACGGCCCGGGACACGGTCGGCGACCGGGTGACGGGGCTCGACGCGGGCGCCGACGACTATCTGGTGAAGCCCTTCGAGCTGGACGAGCTGTTCGCGCGGATCCGGGCCCTGCTGCGCCGCAGCTCGTACGCGAGCACCGTCGAGGCGCAGCCCGAGGGCGATGTGCTGAGCTTCGGCGATCTGCGGATGGACCTGGCGACCCGCGAGGTGACGCGGGCCGGGCGGCCGGTGGAGCTGACGCGGACGGAGTTCACGCTCCTGGAGATGTTCCTGGCGCACCCTCGCCAGGTGCTGACGCGCGAGCAGATCCTGAAGGCGGTGTGGGGCTTCGACTTCGAACCGAGCTCGAACTCCCTGGACGTGTACGTGATGTATCTGCGCCGCAAGACGGAGGCGGGCGGCGAGCCGCGCCTGGTGCACACGGTGCGGGGCGTGGGATACGTCCTGCGCGGCGGAGGCCCGGAGTGAGCGGTCCCCTGGCGTGGTTCCGGTCGCGGCCGCTGCGGTCGCGGCTGGCGCTCCTGACGGCGACGGCGGTCGCCGTGGCGGTGGCGGCGGTGTCGCTGGCCTGCTGGTTCGTGACGCGGGCGCAGCTGGAGGCCGAGCTGGACTCCTCGCTGCGCGACACCCGGCTCACGGACGAGCAGGCGCGGATGCTGCTGGGCTCCTGCGCCCCGGGGGCCGAGAACCGCCCGGTGCCGGCCGGGCCGGCGCAGACCCTGCAGATCGTCACCGTCACCGGCGACCTCTGCACGCTCGGCACCTCCCCGATCCCCGCCCAGGCCGGGGACCTCGCGGTCGCGCGGGGCGAGGAGCCGTTCGCGCTGCACACCACGAACGCCGAGAACGGCACGGAGATGCGGGTCTTCTCGTATCGGGTGTCGATCGCCGACCAGCCGGTCGCGGTCTCGGTCGCCCGTCCGCTGTACGAGATCGACCGCTCGATGTCCACGCTCGCCTGGGTGCTGCTGCTCGTCTCCGGGATCGGTGTCGTCGGCGCCGGGGCGGCCGGGCTGTGGGTGGCTCGGACCGGCCTGGAGCCGGTGGACCGGCTGACGGGCGCGGTCGAGCACGTGGCCGCGACCGAGGACCTGACGGTGCGCATCCCGGTCGAGGGCGAGGACGAGATCGCCCGGCTCTCGCGCTCCTTCAACGCGATGACGGCCGCGCTGGCCGTCTCCCGGGACCGTCAGGCGCAGCTGATCGCCGACGCGGGCCACGAGCTGCGGACGCCGCTGACCTCGCTGCGCACGAACATCGAGCTGCTCGCCCACAGCGAGCAGACCGGCCGGGCCCTGCCGCCCGAGGACCGGCGGGCGCTGATGGCCTCGGTGAAGGCGCAGATGACGGAGCTGGCGGCGCTGATCGGCGACCTCCAGGAGCTGGCCCGGCCGGACGCGGTGCAGCCGGGCCCGCTGGAGGTCGTACCGCTCCATACGATCCTGCGCTCGGCCCTCGCCCGTGCGCGGCTGCGCGGCCCCGAGCTGATCTTCGTCACGGACCTGGCGCCCTGGTACGTCCGGGCGGAACCGGCGGGTCTGGAGCGGGCGCTGGTGAACGTGCTGGACAACGCGGTGAAGTTCTCGCCGGCCGGGGGCACGGTCGAGGTGTCCCTGATGCGCGGCGAGCTGACGGTCCGCGACCACGGCCCCGGGATCGCGCCCGAGGAACTCCCCCACGTCTTCGACCGCTTCTGGCGCTCCCCCTCGGCCCGTAGCCTCCCGGGCTCGGGCCTGGGCCTCTCGATCGTGGCCCGCACGGTCCAGCAGGCGGGCGGGACGGTGACCCTGACGGCGCCGGAGGACGGCGGCACGGCGGCGACGCTCCGCCTGCCGGGCGCGCCGACCCCGCCGCCGTCAGTTGTGGCGGATGAGGGACTCGACCAGTCCTGAGCGGGTGTTCGGGAAGTCCAGGACGGTGATGCCGAGGCTCTTCCAGGTGTTGGCCGTGCCGTCCAGGAAGCCGTGGACGCGGGGGTTGAGGTTGTCGGAGTTCCAGCGTGGCGGCAGGGACGCGGACGTGCTGACGAAGTTGATGTACAGCTTGCCCGGCTGCTCGACGGCCGCGCGGAAGTGGGCCTCGATCTTGGGGTACTTGGCGTTCGGCAGGGCGTTCCAGTCGTCCTGGATCGCGATGGCTCCGCCGTCCCACCATTTGAGGCCGGGCAGGCCGCCGTTGTCGGCGATGAGGACGACCTTGCCGCGGGCCCCGCCCAGGGAGGGAACCGTGTCGCCGATGCGGAACAGCGAGCGCCAGCCGCGGTTGTCCAGGTAGTCGTCGAAGACCGCGCGGAAGGTGGCGTCGGAGTCCGAGGAGTACTCCTGCTTGACCCGCATCAGGACGGTCTCGGAGGGGTGGGCTGCCAGGAAGTCGCGGCAGGCGATGAGGACGTCGCCGAACATCATGTTCTGGTAGGACGCGCCGTGGTGGATGGCGAAGGAGCCGCCGGTGACCCGGCAGCGTATGTCGAGGAATCTGATTCCGGCGGCGAGCTGCTGGGCGATGGTGGTGTTCTGGCACTGGGACCAGGGGCCGCCGAAGCGGGCGCCGGAGTCGTGGGTGCCGGGGATGGTGAGCTTCTGGAGCGGGGTGGGGTCGCCGTGGCCGGCCATCCAGTCCTGGGTCGTGGCCGCCCGCGCGGACGGGGCGCCGACCAGGAGGACGGCACCCGCTGCCGCGGCTCCCGCGAGAAAGCTTCTTCGGTCCATGTGCCGGAGTATGACGTGTACGCGTCAGCACGCGCCAGAGGGGCGCGTCCGGGAAAAGCGGAGGGCGGCGGACCGTCGAACGGCCCACCGCCCCCTCGGACGTACGGAGTTACTTCACGACCGTGATCCGGCCCGTCGCCGGCGGGGCCAGCGGGGCGCTCGCGGTGGAGTGGGCCGCCAGGTAGCCGGTGAACAGGTCCAGGTCGGAGGCGCCGACCAGCTTGTTCTTGTGCTCCTTCAGGACGGCGAAGCCGTCACCGCCACCGGCCAGGAACTCGTTCATCGCGACCCGGTAGGTCTTCGACGGGTCGATCGCCTCGCCGTTCAGCTTCACCGAGGACGTCACGATCCGGTCGGCGCCGGTCTTCGTCATGTCCAGGGTGTAGGTGAAGCCCTTCGAGACCTGGAGGATCTTCGGGGCCGCCTGGTTGGCACCGCTGACCTGCTGCTGCAGCGTGGTGATGAGCTGGGCGCCGGTCAGGTCGACCGCCGTCATCATGTTGGTGAACGGCTGGACGGTGTACGCCTCGCCGTAGGTCACCACCCCGTCGCCCTCGGCGCCGGACGCCTTGTGGACCAGGGGCGCGCGGACGCCGCCCGGGTTCATCAGCGCCAGCTGCGCGCCGCCCTTGTCGGCCGGGGCCATGCCCTCGAGCTGCGCGTCGGCGATCAGGTTGCCCAGCGGCTTCTCGGGCGCGTCGGCGGGGTTGTCGATGTCGCCGGAGATGTAGCCGACGGGACGGCTCGCGATCGGCGCGGCCAGCGCCTTCCAGCGGTCGATCAGCCGGGTCATGTCCTCGGCCTTGGCCACGTCACGGGTGACGACGTGGTTCGCGGAGGCGACGGCCGTACGGACGATGTCCTTGGAACGACGGTCGTAGGTGAGCGTCGTGTCGGTGTAGAGCTTGCCGAACGAGGCCGCCGAGGTGACCGTGCGCGGCTTGCCCGCCGGGTCCGGGATCGTGCACGCGTACGCCTGGTGGGTGTGGCCCGTGACCAGCGCGTCGACCTGCGGGCTGACGTTCTTCGCGATGTCGACGATCGGGCCGGAGATGCCGTCGCCCGGGCCGGGGCTGTCGCAGTTGTAGTTGTACGAGCCCGAGGCCGGCGCGCCGCCCTCGTGCAGCAGGGCGACGATCGACTTGACGCCCTTGCGCTCCAGCACCTTGGTGTACTTGTTGATCGTCTCGATCTCGTCGCCGAACTTCAGGCCCTTGATGCCCTCGGCGGAGACGATGTTGGCCGTGCCCTCCAGGGTCACGCCGATGAAGCCGATCTTGACGCCGTTGCGCTCCCAGATGAAGTACGGGTCGAGCAGCGGCTTGCCGCTCTTCTCGTTCGTCACGTTGGCCGCGAGGTACGGGAAGTTCGCGCCCCGGAACCGCTTGCCCTCCTCGAAGCAACCGGCGGTCGGGTGACAGCCGCCGTTCTGGATCCGGGCCAGCTCCTTGGCGCCCTCGTCGAACTCGTGGTTGCCCACCGAGCTGACGTCGAGCTTCAGCCGGTTGAGGGCCTCGATGGTCGGCTCGTCGTGGAAGAGCCCGGAGACCAGCGGGGAGGCGCCGATCATGTCGCCGGCGGCGGCGGTGACGGAGTACCGGTTGCCCTCACGGGCCTGGCGCAGGTGCGTGGCCAGGTACTCGACGCCACCGGCGTCGATGGTCTTGGTGGTGCCGTCCGGGTTGGTGTGGGTGAGCCGCCCGGCCGAGCCGGTCGGCGGCTCCAGGTTGCCGTGCAGGTCGTTGAAGGAGAGCAGTTGGACGTCGACGTAGCGCCCGTGGTTGCCCTCGCCCTTGGTCCCCGAGGCGCCCGCGGGCAGCGCGGCGACGAGCGCGCCGACGGTGGCGAGCCCCGCGCCCACGGCGAGAATCCGCCGCGCCGTCCTCTTCTTCTTCGGTGTCGCTGACATCGCTCCCCTGTCCCCTCGCCCCTTTTGCGGCGCTGTTTCGACTGCTGCTGTGCCAGCGCAGCCTAGAGTCAACGCGCGTAGCGCAACAGGGGGTACCGGGTTACAACTCAGTTGATTCCGTAGGCTCAGGACATGACTCCTGACCCGGCGCCGGCCCTTGAACCCGGCCGGCAGATCCTCACCCTCGACGAGCTCTCCCCCGAACAGGTCCAGGACGTCCTCGACCTGCTGGAGGCGGCCGACCGCACCGACGGAGTGCACGCCGTGTCCGAGCAGGGGCGGCTCTACCTGCGGCACGGCAGTCGCGAGGGCGTACGGCACTTCCTGCTCACCGTCGGATCGCACCTGTACGGCTACGCCCAGCTGGAGGACACCGATCCCGTGGAGGCCCCGGCCGCCGAGCTGGTCGTCCACCCCTCGCACCGCGGCCGTGGACACGGGCGGGCGCTGGGGGCGGCGCTGCTCGCCGCCTCGGGCAAGCGGCTGCGGGTCTGGGCGCACGGCGGGAAGTCGGCGGCCCGGCATCTGGCCCAGGTGCTCGGACTGACCCTCTTCCGCGAACTGCGCCAGCTGCGCCGCCCGTTGGTTCCGCTCGACATCCCCGAGCCGGTGCTGCCCGAGGGCGTCACCGTCCGTACGTTCATGCCCGGCCAGGACGACACGGCGTGGCTCGCCGTGAACGCGGCCGCCTTCGCCCACCACCCGGAGCAGGGCTCGCTCACCCAGCGGGACCTGGACGACCGCATGGCCGAGCCGTGGTTCGACCCGAAGGGCTTCTTCCTCGCGGAGAAGGACGGGCGCCTGATCGGCTTCCACTGGACCAAGACGCATGCCGAGGAGCAGCTCGGCGAGGTGTACGTGGTCGGGATCCTGCCCGAGGCCCAGGGCAGCGGTCTCGGCAAGGCGCTCACGGCGATCGGGCTGCGGCATCTGGCGGCCCAGGCACTGCCGACGGCGATGCTCTACGTGGACGCGGACAACACGGCGGCGGTGACGGTGTACGAGCGGCTCGGCTTCGCCACCCACGAGGTGGACCTGATGTACCGCACGGAGTCCTGAACACGCCGTGAGAAGGGGGCGGTTGACACCGCCCCCTTCTTTGCACCACCCTTTCACTACTTGATTAGTGAAAGGGTGGTGAAGGGGAACATGCTCGAGTACCGGATCGACCGGCGCAGCGGAGTCGCCACCTACCTCCAGATCGTCCAGCAGACCAAACAGGCCCTGCGCATGGGCGTTCTGGAGCCCGGCGACCGACTGCCCACCGCACGCGAGGTCGTCGAAGCCACGGCCATCAACCCGAACACGGTCCTCAAGGCCTACCGCGAGCTGGAGCGCGAAGGACTCGTCGAGGCCCGCCGCGGGCTCGGCACCTTCGTCCGCACCACGCTCGGCACCGGCCCCGCCGACTCGCCCCTGAGGGGCGAACTCGCCGACTGGACACGCCGGGCCAGGGAGTCGGGCCTGGAGCGCGAGGACGTGGCCGCGCTCTTCACATCCGTACTGAAGGAATCTTTCGAGGGGGACGCATGACCAGCGGAACGGCCCTGAGCACCGAGGGCCTCGGCAAGCGGTACGACGGAAGGGAGGCCGGGTGGGCCCTGAGGGACTGCTCCTTCAGCCTCCCCGCCGGCCGCGTCTGTGCCGTCGTCGGCCCCAACGGCGCCGGCAAGTCCACCCTCCTCGCCCTCGCCGCCGGACTCCTGCGGCCCACCGAGGGCTCCGTCCAGGCGCCCGCCCGCGAGCACCTCGCGTACGTCGCCCAGGACAAGCCGCTCTACCCGCAGCTCACGGTCGACGAGACGCTGCGGCTGGGCCGCGAGCTCAACCCCGGCCGCTGGGACGGAGCCGTCGCCGAGCGGATCACCGCCGGCCTCGACCCCGCCACGCGCGTCCGCAGCCTCTCCGGGGGCCAGCGCACCCGCGTCGCCCTCGCCCTCGCCCTCGGCAAGCGGCCGGAACTCCTGCTCCTGGACGAGCCGATGGCCGACCTCGATCCGCTCGCCCGGCACGAACTCATGGGCGTCCTGATGGCCGACGCCGCGGAACGCGGCACGACGGTCGTCATGTCCTCGCACATCCTCGGCGAGCTGGAGGGCGCCTGCGACCACCTGCTCCTCGTCGGCGGAGGCCGGCTCCGCCTGGACGGCGCCATCGACGACCTCCTCGCCGCACACACGCTGCTCCGCGGCCCGATCGCCGACCTCGCCCCGCACCGGGTGATCGAATCCCGCACGACGGGACGCCAGCTCACGGCACTGGTGCGCCGGGACGGCCATGTCGAAGGCCCCTGGCAGACGAGCACCCCGTCCCTGGAGGACCTCGTCCTCGCCCACCTCCGCACCGAAGGAGCCCCCGCATGAGCGCCCTCACCCTGAAGGGTCCCCACTGGGTGACGGTCCGCCAGCACCGGCGCGCGCTGTGGGTCGCCGGAGCGGCCGTCGCCCTGAGCCTGGTCTGCGTGGGGGGCCTGCGCTTCTGGGACTCGCTCACACCCGGCACCAACCAGGACAACGGCTACGCGCTCCTGCGCTGGGGCATGGAGTACTTCTCCGCCGGCATGATCCTTCTTCCGCTGCTGGTCGGCGCGTTCGTGGCGGGCCCGATGGTCGCGCGCGAGCTCGAGTCGGGGACGTACAAGCTCGCCCTCGGCCAGTCGGTGGCGCCCTCCCGGTGGCTCGGCGCGAAACTGCTCACGGCGGCGACGGCGACGGTGGTGATCACCGCCGCGCTGACGGCCGTCTACCAGGTCGGTCTCGCCCGCGTGGACGGCGCCTTCCAGCTCCACTGGTCCGACCGCGGCCCGTACGAGGCCTCCGGCACAGTCCTGCTCGCCCAGTGCATGCTGGCGATCGCCGTGGGCGCCCTCGTCGGGCAGCTCGTCCGACGCACGGTCCCCGCCATGGCCGTGACCGGGATCGTCGTGGGCCTGCCCGCCCTGCTCCTCGGCGCCTTCCGCTGGGACTTCCTGTCCCCCCGAACGATCACCGGACCGATCGACGACCGGAGCGGAATCCTCGTCGCCCCCGACGACGCCTTCACGACGGCCCACGGCCTGCTCGCCAAGGACGGAGGGCGCATGACCGACTGGCCCTGCTGGCGCTACGAGAGCACCGCCGCCTGCGTCGACGGCGAGGGCCTCACCGGCCAGTACGTCGACTACCACCCGGCCTCCCACTTCTGGCCCACCCAGCTCATCGAGACCGGCATTGTGCTCGCCCTCGCCGCCCTCGCCCTCTACGCCGCCTTCCGCGTGCTGCGCGCCCGGCACCCGTAACGTAAGAATCGAGGTACCGAAAACGGGTCGGCGGGGCCCTCCAGGGCCCCGCCCACGTCTCCCACGCAGCGAACCCACCACTCCGAACGGCCGACAACGCCCCCGGCACAGGTTGCCCACGGTCGCCCGCCCACGTCGCCCACGAGTGAACCCACCACTCCGAACGGCCGACGACGCCCCCGGCACAGGTTGCCCACGGTCGCCCGCACGTCATGTCGTTGTTACCGCCCATTCAGACGCGCTTGCGACGCTCACGCAATGAAGCCCGCCGTGCCTCCTCTCGCCAAGGGGCTCCCCAAAGGGAGACTTCCCTCGCCCACGGCCCGCTCCGACGCGCCCGACCACCCCTTCGCGCGGAAGAATGGGGCCATGAGCCAGCAGCCCGCCGAGGTCCCGGTCCAGTCCAACGCCAAGCCGTCCAAGCGGACGTCCAAGCAGGCGTCCAAGCAGACGCCCCAGCACGACGGCGAGCCGACCACACAGCCGTCCGTCGGATCCATAGCCGCGCACCGCCCCCACACGGTCAGCACCGGCCCCGCGACGGACCTCGAGCCCGATCTGGACGCCGATCCCGACGCGTACGAGGACGACGGCGCCGAGGGCGAACTCCCCCAGGGACGCTTCCTCGACCGCGAGCGCAGTTGGCTCGCGTTCAACGAAAGGGTCCTCGAACTGGCCGAGGACCCCACCACACCCCTCCTCGAACGGGCTAATTTCCTCGCCATCTTCGCGTCGAACCTCGACGAGTTCTTCATGGTGCGCGTCGCCGGCCTCAAGCGCCGCATCGCCACCGGCGTCGCCACGCGCTCCGCCTCCGGGCTGCAGCCCCGCGAGGTGCTCGACCTGATCTGGACCCGCTCGCGCGAGCTCATGGCCCGGCACGCCGCCTGCTACCAGCAGGACGTCGCCCCGGCCCTCGCCGACGAGGGCATCCACCTGATCCGCTGGCCCGAGCTCACCGAGAAGGAGCAGGCGCGCCTCTTCACCCTGTTCCGGCAGCAGATCTTCCCGGTCCTCACCCCGCTGGCCGTGGACCCCGCGCACCCCTTCCCGTACATCTCCGGCCTCTCCCTGAACCTGGCCGTGGTCGTACGCAATCCGGTCAGCGGCCACCGCCACTTCGCCCGCGTCAAGGTGCCCCCGCTGCTCTCCCGCTTCCTGGAGGCCTCCCCCGAGCGCTACGTCCCGCTGGAGGACGTCATCGCCGCGCACCTGGAGGAGCTCTTCCCCGGCATGGAGGTGCTGGCCCACCACATGTTCCGGGTGACCCGGAACGAGGACCTGGAGGTCGAGGAGGACGACGCCGAGAACCTGCTCCAGGCCCTGGAGAAGGAGCTGCTGCGCCGCCGCTTCGGCCCGCCGGTCCGCCTGGAGGTCGAGGAGTCCATCGACCCGTACGTCCTCGATCTGCTCGTCCGCGAGCTCAAGGTCTCCGACGCCGAGGTCTACCCGCTGCCCGGCCCGCTCGACCTCACCGGCCTCTTCGGCATCGCCTCCCTCGACCGGCCCGAGTTGAAGTACCCCAAGTTCGTCGCCGGCACCCACCGGGACCTCGCCGAGGTCGAGTCGGCCTCCGCGCCCGACATCTTCATGGCGCTGCGCGAGCGGGACGTCCTGCTGCACCACCCGTACGACTCCTTCTCCACCTCCGTCCAGGCATTCCTGGAGCAGGCGGCCGCCGACCCGGACGTCCTCGCGATCAAGCAGACGCTGTACCGGACCTCCGGCAAGTCCCCGATCGTCGACGCCCTGATCGACGCCGCCGAGAGCGGCAAGCAGGTCCTCGTCCTCGTCGAGATCAAGGCCCGCTTCGACGAGCAGGCCAACATCAAATGGGCGCGCAAGCTGGAGGAGGCCGGCTGCCACGTCGTCTACGGCCTCGTCGGCCTGAAGACCCACTGCAAGCTGTCGCTCGTCGTCCGGCAGGAGGGCGAGGTGCTGCGCCGCTACTCCCACGTCGGCACCGGCAACTACCACCCCAAGACGGCCCGGCTCTACGAGGACCTCGGCCTGCTCACCGCCGACCCGCAGGTCGGCGCGGACCTCTCCGACCTGTTCAACCGGCTCTCCGGCTACTCCCGCCGCGAGACCTACCGCCGGCTGCTCACCGCCCCGAAGTCCCTGCGCGACGGGCTCGTCTCCCGGATCCACAAGGAGATCGCCCACCACCGCGCGGGCCGGCCGGCGTACGTCCGGATCAAGGTCAACTCGATGGTCGACGAGGCGATCATCGACGCCTGCTACCGGGCCTCGCAGGCGGGCGTCCCGGTCGACATCTGGGTCCGCGGCATCTGCGCGATCCGCCCCGGTGTCTCCGGCCTCTCCGAGAACATCCGGGTCCGCTCGATCCTCGGCCGCTTCCTGGAGCACTCCCGGATCTTCGCCTTCGGCAACGGCGGCGAGCCCGAGGTCTGGCTGGGCAGCGCCGACATGATGCACCGCAACCTGGACCGGCGGATCGAGGCCCTGGTCAGGGTCTCCGACCCGGCCCACCGGGCGGCCCTGACCCGGCTCCTGGAGACCGGAATGTCCGACACCACCTCCTCCTGGCACCTCGGCCCGGACGGGAACTGGACGCGGCACGCGACCGACCCGGAGGGCCAGCCGCTGCGGCACGTCCAGGAGATGCTCATCGACGCGCGGAGGCGCCGGCGTGCACAACCCTGACCACGTACCCGTCTCCACGGGCGTCACGGCGGGGGAGGTCCTCTCCCCCTACCTCCAGGCGCGCGCCGGAGACTTCCTGCGCGGACTGCGCCTGCACACCGAGAGCGGCGCGGACACGGCCGGCTCGGAGGAGGCCGCCCGGTCCCTCCGGGCGGCCGCCCGCCGCATCAGCGGGACCCTGCACACCTTCCGGCCGCTCCTCGACGCCGCCTGGGCCGACCAGCTGCGCACGGAGCTCGCCTGGCTGTCGGGAACGCTCGCCCTGGAGCACGCCTGCACCTCCCGGCTCGTCCGGCTGGTGGACGCGCTGTCCCGCCTGTCGAGCGGCGGCGGGCCGGTACCCGCCGCGCGGGGCGTCACCGACGGGCCGGGGCTCACGGTCGGCGCCGCCCGCGCGGGCGCCCTGCTCGAACGCCAGCTCACCCTGGCCCGTACGCGGGCCCACTCGGCGGCCCTCCAGGCGCTGGGCTCCTCCCGCTTCCACGCGGTCGCGGACGCCGTCGCGCTCCTCGCCTCCGAGGTACCGCTGGGGCCCGCGGGGGCGGCCCCGGCGATCGAGGTCCTCGACGCGCCCGCCGCGGTCGTCGAGCACCGCCTCACCGAGGCCGTCGCCGGCCTGCCGCTGGCCCGCGCGGCCCACCCGTACAACGCGGACGCCCTCGCGCTCGCGGCCGGCGAGGCCCAGGACGCGCCCTGGCACCAGACCCGGCTCCTGCTGCGCCTCCACCGGTACGCCTGCGAGGTCCTGCACGGCACCGACCCGGACCCGGTCCTCTACGAGTCCGGCCGCGCCCTCGACCGGCACCGCGACGCCTCCGAGGCCGCCACCGCCGCTGCCACCGCGGCCCGCACCCCCCGGATCGCCCCGGCCACCGCGTACGCCCTCGGCGTCCTCCACGCGGACCAGCGCCACGAGGTCGAGGCCGCCAGGTTCGCCTTCCAGCGCGCCTGGCAACGCACGACGGCGCCGGTCCCGTGATCCTCGCGGCGGGGTGCGTCCTGTGGCGCCCCGCTCCGTCGGGCCAGGGCGTCGAGATCGCCCTGGTCCATCGGCCCAAGTACGGAGACTGGTCGCACCCGAAGGGCAAGCTGAAGAGCGGCGAGAGCATCGAGGAGTGCGCGGTCCGAGAGGTACAGGAGGAAACCGGCCACTCCTGCGCCCTGGGCCCCCGCCTCCCCACGGCCCGCTACCTGGCGAACGGCCGCCCGAAGGTGGTCACCTACTGGTCGGCGCGCGCGCTCGGAGGTTCTTTCACGCCGAGCACGGAGGTCGACCGCATGGCCTGGCTCCCCCCGGAAGAGGCGCGATCCCGCCTGACGCAACCGCGGGACCGTGAGCTCCTGGACGCGATGCTGACGTCGACGAGCTGACCCCTCGATGCCGCCCCCCCTCGATACCGACACCGCCCTCGCGACGAGGTCACCGCTCCACCCACCGAAGGGCCCCGCACCGCGCCTTCCGGCACGGTTCACTTCCCGTTCACTCTCCCCCGTCGGCCGCTTCACCTGATCTGCCTAATTTCGGCCGTACAAGGTGCACAAGCACAGCGCTGCACCCACAACCCCGACACACGCCGCCGTAAACGTTCAGGACACCCGGTCCGCGGCAGGCGGCTTCTGGAAGGAACACCCGAAAGTGAAGCTTTCGCGCATGAACGGGCTTCGCGCCTCCGCGATCGGTGCCCTCGTCGTCTCCGGCGCCCTCGTCCTGTCGGCGTGTGGTTCGGACAACAACAGCGGCACCACCCCGAACGGCGACAAGACCTCCGCCGCTGCGTCGAACATCAAGTGCGACGGCGCCAAGGGCCAGCTCCTCGCCGCGGGCTCCTCCGCTCAGAAGAACGCCATGGACCTGTGGGTCAAGAACTTCCAGGCCGCCTGCTCGGGCGTCGAGGTCAACTACCAGGCCATCGGCTCCGGCGGCGGTATCACCAAGTTCAACCAGGGCCAGGTCGCCTTCGCGGGCTCCGACTCCGCTCTGAAGGAGGAAGAGGTCGCCGAGTCGGCGAAGATCTGCAAGACCGGCAAGGGCGTCAACCTGCCGATGGTCGGTGGCCCCATCGCCATCGGTTACAAGCTGGAGGGCGTGGACAACCTGGTCCTGGACGCCTCCACCATCGCCAAGATCTTCAACACCGACATCAAGAAGTGGAACGACCCGGCGATCGTCAAGCTGAACCCGGGCGCCAAGCTGCCGGACAGCAACATCCAGGCGTTCCACCGCTCCGACGAGTCGGGCACCACCCAGAACCTGGGCAAGTACCTCTCCACCGCCGCCCCGGCCGAGTGGAAGCACGACCCGAAGTCGAAGTCGTGGCCCGCCCCGGGTGGCCAGGCCGCCAACGGCTCCTCCGGTGTCGCCACCGCGGTCAAGGACGCCGAGGGCTCCATCGGCTACTTCGAGCTCTCCTACGCGACCGCCAACAAGATCTCCACGGTCGCCGTCAACACCGGTGCCGCCGCTCCGGTCGCCGCGACCACGGACAACGCCTCGAAGGCCATCGCCGCCGCCAAGGTCAAGGGCACCGGCAGCGACATGGCCCTCTCCCTCGACTACGCGACCAAGGCCGAGGGCGCCTACCCGCTCGTCCTGGTCACCTACCAGATCGCCTGCGACAAGGGGAACAAGGCGGAGACCCTGCCGACCCTGAAGGCGTTCCTGAACTACGCGATCAGCGAGGACGGCCAGAAGGTCCTCTCCGACGCCGGTTACGCCCCGATGCCGGCCGAGATCGCGACCAAGGTCCGCGAGATCGTCCCCACCCTGTCCTGATCCCCGGCCGGGTCCGGTCCGTCGGCCAATCACCGACGGACCGGCCCGGCATCCGGTGCACCGCCGCCAGGAGCCCGTACGGCCGTACGGCTCCGCAGACCGGAGAGTCAGAATGGTTACGACAACCACACCACCCATAGAAAAGGGCCGGCGCGCCAAGGGCGCGGCCCGCCCCGGAGACCGGATCTTCCTCGGTCTGTCCCGCGGATCCGGCATCACGCTCCTCGTGATCATGGCCGCGATCGCGGGCTTCCTCACCTACCGCGCGATCCTCGCGATCTCGCAGGACTCCACGAACTTCTTCACCACCTTCGAGTGGAACCCGGCCGGCAGCCCGCCCGTCTTCGGCATCGCCGTCCTGGCGTTCGGCACGGTCGTCTCGTCGATCATCGCCATGGTCATCGCCGTGCCGGTCGCGATCGGTATCGCGCTGTTCATCTCGCACTACGCCCCGCGCAAGCTGGCCAAGCCGCTCGCGTACGTGGTCGACCTGCTCGCCGCCGTGCCCAGCATCATCTACGGCCTCTGGGGCGCGATCTTCCTGGTCCCGTACCTGGACGGCCTCAACAAGTGGCTCGACGAGTACTTCGGCTGGACCTACATCTTCGACAAGGCAAGCGACGGCGTCGCCCGGAACATGTTCACCGTGGGCATCCTGCTGGCGATCATGATCCTGCCGATCATCACCAACGTGACCCGCGAGGTCTTCCTCCAGGTCCCGAAGATGCACGAAGAGGCCGCCCTCGCCCTCGGCGCCACGCGCTGGGAGGTCATCCGGATGTCGGTCCTCCCCTTCGGCCGCTCCGGCATCATCTCCGCCTCGATGCTGGGCCTCGGCCGCGCGCTCGGCGAGACGATGGCCGTGGCCGTCGTGCTCTCGCCCAGCTTCATCCTCTCGGGCCACCTGCTCGACCCGGGCGGCGGCACCTTCGCCCAGAACATCGCCGCGAAGTTCAACGAGGCCAACGAGTTCGGCCGTGACGCGCTGATCGCCTCCGGCCTGGTCCTCTTCGTCATCACCCTGCTGGTCAACGGCGCGGCCCGGTGGATCATCGCCCGCCGCAAGGAGTACTCGGGGGCCAACGCATGAGCCACGCCATACAGGACCGACCGCCCGTGAAGAGCGTCGTCACCCACGACCCGCTCAAGCACGCCCGGCTCCCCCGCTGGACCCCGTTCGCCGTCGCCATCGGGTCGATCGCCGCCGCCGTCGGCCTCGGTCTCGCCGCCGGCTGGCACAGCCGCATCCAGTGGGGCCTGATCGCCGCGGTGTTCTTCGTCCTCGCGACGTACGCGATCACCACCAAGGTCGAGGGCTCCCGCCAGGCCAAGGACCGGGTCGCGACCAGCCTCGTCTGGGTCTGCTTCATCCTGGCCGTGGTCCCGCTGCTCTCCCTCGCGTGGGTCACCGTCAGCAAGGGCATGGAAGTCCTCGACCCGTACTTCCTCAGCCACTCGATGAACGGCGTCCTCGACGCCGAGGCCGGCGGCGGTGTCTACCACGCGCTGCTCGGCACCATCGAGCAGGTCCTCATCGCGACCCTGATCGCCGCGCCGATCGGCCTGCTGACCGCGGTCTACCTCGTCGAGTACGGCGGCGGGAAGCTCGCCCAGGCCGTCACCTTCTTCGTCGACGTCATGACGGGCATCCCGTCGATCGTCGCGGGCCTCTTCATCCTCGCCACCTGGAATCTGATGCTGGGCTTCGGGCCCTCCGGATTCGCCGGCGCGATGGCCCTCGCGATCCTGATGATGCCGGTCGTGGTCCGCTCCACCGAGGAGATGCTCAAGCTCGTCCCGAACGAGCTGCGCGAGGCCTCCCTCGCACTCGGCATCCCGAAGTGGCGCACGATCCTGAAGGTGGTCCTGCCCACCGCGATCGGCGGCATCACCACGGGCGTCATGCTCGCGGTCGCCCGCATCACCGGTGAGACGGCCCCCGTCCTGCTCCTCGTGTTCGGTACGAAGCTCATCAACCCGAACCCCTTCGAAGGCGCTCAGTCCTCCCTGCCGCTCTACGTGTACGAGCAGTACGCGGTCGGCACCGACGCAGCCGTGTCCCGTGCCTGGGCCGCAGCGCTCGTCCTGATCGCCTTCGTCATGATCCTCAACCTGGTGGCCCGCGGCATCGCCCGCTGGAAGGCCCCGAAGACCGGCCGCTGACCGCGGTCACTCTGGAAGTGAATTGATATGGCCAAGCGAATCGACGTCAGCGGCCTCTCCGCCTACTACGGCGCCCACAAGGCGATCGACGACATCTCCATGACCGTCGAGCCCCGCTCGGTGACGGCCTTCATCGGCCCCTCCGGCTGCGGCAAGTCCACGTTCCTGCGCACGCTGAACCGGATGCACGAGGTCACCCCCGGCGGTCGCGTCGAGGGCAAGGTGATGCTGGACGACGAGAACCTGTACGGCTCCCACGTCGACCCGGTCGCGGTGCGCCGCACGGTCGGCATGGTGTTCCAGCGCCCGAACCCCTTCCCGACGATGTCGATCTTCGACAACGTGGCGGCGGGCCTGCGGCTGAACGGCTCGTACAGGAAGTCCCAGCTCAACGACATCGTCGAGCGCTCCCTCAAGGGCGCGAACCTCTGGAACGAGGTCAAGGACCGCCTGAACAAGCCGGGCTCCGGCCTCTCCGGCGGTCAGCAGCAGCGTCTGTGCATCGCCCGCGCGATCGCGGTCGAGCCGGACGTCCTGCTGATGGACGAGCCCTGCTCGGCCCTGGACCCGATCTCGACGCTGGCGATCGAGGACCTGATCGGCGAGCTGAAGGAGCGCTTCACGATCGTCATCGTGACGCACAACATGCAGCAGGCCGCCCGCGTCTCGGACCGCACGGCGTTCTTCAACCTCTCGGCCGTGGGCCAGCCCGGCAAGCTGATCGAGCTGGACGACACCGAGCGCATCTTCTCCAACCCGAGCGTCCAGGCGACCGAGGACTACATCTCCGGCCGCTTCGGATAGCCCACAGACCATGCGGCTCCGCCGCGTGGCGTCCTGCGGTGCTGCATGGCGGTGCCACCGCAGACGAAAGGGCCCGGCTCCCCCACAGGGGAGCCGGGCCCGACCATTTGTGTGTGTGGGGGGCTGCCGCCCCCGACCGCCGCCGTGGCGGCCGTCAGCCGAAGAACAGCTGGACCACGTAGAAGCTGAGCGCCGCCACGATCGCCGCGGCCGGCATCGTGATACTGCAATCCCCGGGGGATAACCCCCGGACCCCCAGCAGCACCCCGACCGCCGCCGTGGCGGCCGTCAGCCGAAGAACAGCTGGACCACGTAGAAGCTGAGCGCCGCCACGATCGCCGCGGCCGGCATCGTGATGAACCAGCCCAGGATGATGTTCTTCGCGACACCCCACCGCACCGCGTTCACCCGCTTCGTCGCCCCCACGCCCATGATCGCGGACGTGATGACGTGCGTCGTGGAGATCGGCGCGTGGAAGAGGAACGCCGAGCCGAACATGATCGACGCGCCCGTCGTCTCCGCCGCGAACCCCTGCGGCGGGTCGAGCTCGATGATCTTCCGGCCGAGCGTCCGCATGATCCGCCAGCCACCCGCGTACGTACCGAGCGACAGCATCACCGCGCACGCGATCTTCACCCACACCGGGATGTCGTCGCCGGACTCCTGCACATCCGCGATGACCAGGGCCATCACCACGATGCCCATCGTCTTCTGCGCGTCCTGGAGACCGTGGCCGAGCGCCATGCCCGCCGCCGACACCGTCTGCGCGATACGGAAGCCGCGCTTGGCCTTGTGCGGGTTCGCCTTGCGGAAGATCCACATGATCAAGCACATGACCAGGTAACCGGCGATCAGACCGACGACCGGCGAGATGAACATCGGGATGACGACCTTGTCGAGCACGCCACCCCAGATGACCTCCGTACCGCCGGCCAGCGCCGCGCCCACCATGCCGCCGAAGAGCGCATGCGAGGAGGACGACGGCAGACCGAAGTACCAGGTCACCAGGTTCCAGATGATCGCGCCGACCAACGCGGCGAAGAGGATGCCCATCCCCTTGTCGCCCTGCGGCGTCTCGATCAGGCCTTCACTGACGGTCTTCGCGACCCCGCTGCCGAGGAAGGCGCCGGCGAGGTTCATCACCGCCGCCATCGCCAGCGCCGCCCGCGGGGTCAGCGCCCGGGTCGACACGGAGGTGGCGATGGCATTGGCCGAGTCGTGGAAGCCGTTCGTATACGTGAAGCCGAGCGCGACACCGATGGTCACGATCAGCGCAAAGGTGTCCACGAAGCCTCAGGACTCCTTGACCGCGATGGTCTCCACGGTGTTCGCCACATGCTCGAAGGCGTCGGCCGCCTCTTCCAGCACATCCACGATCTGCTTGAGCTTCAGCACCTCGATGGCGTCGTACTTGCCGTTGAAGAGATGGGCCAGCAGCTTGCGGTGGATCTGGTCGGCCTGGTTCTCGAGCCGGTTGACCTCGATCCAGTACTCGGTGAGGTTGGACATCGTCCGCAGGTTCGGCATGGCCTCGGCGGTCAGCACGGCCGCGCGGGACAGCACCTCGATCTGCTGCTCGACACCCTTGGGGAGCTCTTCGACGTTGTAGAGGACGACCAGGTCGACGGCCTCCTCCATGAAGTCCATGATGTCGTCGAGGGAGGAAGCGAGGGAGTAGATGTCCTCGCGGTCGAACGGCGTGATGAAGGAGGAGTTCAGCTGGTGGAAGATCGCGTGGGTGGCGTCGTCACCGGCGTGTTCCGCTGCCCGCATCCGCTCTGCGATCTCGGCCCGGGCGGACATGTCCGCTCCGAGCAGTTCCATCAGGAGCTTCGAGCCCGTGACGATGTTGTCCGCGGACGCGGCGAACATGTCATAGAAGCTCGTCTCCCTGGGGGTCAGACGAAATCGCACGTGGGGTCCTCGGGGTGCTGGGTTGGGTCAGGCTGATGCTAGGCGCATCATCCGGCCACGGCTAACCGGCGTCCCTTCAGTGTCGCCCATCAGGCACAGTGATCTGCACGGGCCCCCGCCCGGATCGGCGGGGATCGGTACCATATACCCACGAGGGGTATACATACCCTTTCTGGACAACGGGAGGACGCGATGACGACCACCGAGGCGGCCGAGGTCACCCCCGAGCCCGTCGGGGCCGTGGAGCCCGCCGACCACGACCACGGCGTGCACGGCTACCACAAGCAGAAGGACGAGCACCTCAAGCGGCTGCGCCGGATCGAGGGCCAGATCCGCGGTCTGCAGCGGATGGTCGACGAGGACACGTACTGCATCGACATACTCACCCAGGTCTCGGCCTCCACGAAGGCCCTGCAGTCCTTCGCGCTCCAGCTCCTGGAGGAGCACCTGCGCCACTGCGTCGCCGACGCGGCGATGAAGGGCGGCGACGAGATCGACGCCAAGGTCGAGGAAGCCACGAAGGCCATCGCGCGGATGATGCGTACCTGAGCGCCCGGGGCCGGGCCGTCGCCCGCCCCGGCCGATCAGCGGCAAGACCGGACGGACGGAGCCCGAACAGCAGCGGACGGCCGGTGGCCGCTGGTCAGCCGCCGCGGGTCAGCAGCGGTCGGCCGGCTCCGTCGCCACCCGCAGCACCTCGTCGATACGGTCCGCGCTGAGCCGCTCCCCGTCGGCGGCCGACGCCGCGATGATCAGTTCGCCGCACAGCTCGATCTCGGCGAGAGCGACCCAGTCCTGGTCAGTGGGCACTGTCGCGGTACTGGGCGGAGCCACGCGCATTCACCTCTTCCTGCCGGCGTCGGTCTCCCAGCGTAGGGAGCGCGCCACGCACCGCGCATGACACGTCCGGACCATTTGGGAATGGCCTGCGCGTGACCCCCGCTACACCTCGATCTTCCCGGCGTAGATGTCCTTCCGGTCCGGCAGGCGTACGTCGACGGCGGCACCGAACCCGTACAGCAGCGTCGTCGACGCGACGGCGACCGTACGCCCGTGGTTGGCGAAGCTGAACTGGTGGCGCACCTTGCGCAGCCGTCCCTGGTGGTCGAGGTACGCGTCGAAGGGCACGGTGTCCTTGGCGAACCCTTTCGCCGCGGCGGCAAGCGCCCCGCGGACCTGCGGCGAGGCGGCGCGGGCGGCCACGGCGATGTCCGTGATCCCGCGGTAGTGGCTGACTTTCACCCCTGCCAGATCGACCTCGCCGACGTAGGTCACCTTCTGCGCGCCGCGCAGCAGCTCGGCGGCGGCGGCCGGGTCGGTGGCCCCGCCGGTGACGAGGTTGCCGTCGTCGAGGGTGGTGGTGTCCACCCGTACCCACTTGTCGGCGGGGACGCCGGCGCCGCGGTTCTTCATGTAGAGGGCGCCGGGCGCGAGCAGTTCGGTGATGGGCCGGTGCTCGGAGGCCCCGGCGGCGTCCTTGGGCAGCACGACCTGGAGGCGTCCGGTGCGGCGGCGGAAGTCGTACCCGCCCTCGCCCCTGATGGTGACCCGGGTACCGCCGGCCGCCATCTCCATGCTGGTGCTCGCCTTGGAGGTGCCGGCCCTGGTGAGGACCGCGGCCGCGTCCCGTACGGTCTTCGTCGGATCGCCGCTCGGCTTCGAGTCCTCGGGGGCGGAGCACCCGCCCGTGGCCACCGCGCCGACCAGGGCCGCCGCGACGGCGAGGGAGCCGCCCGCACGCCCGTTCCGCTGCACCACCATCGCCTGCCAACCCCCAACGCCGTACCGCTGCTTGTCCGGGACCCGCCCGACCCGCCTAACGACGGTCCTGGGCCACCCGTCACGCGCAGTACGGTGGATCCGTGCATCAGCAGGCCCCGCATCACACGACCACGACGGAACGCGGCTCCTTCGCGGTAGCCCGCTGCAGCTGCGGCTGGTCGGGCCCGGCGCGAAGATCGCGGGAGAAGGCCCGGTCGGACGCGGAGACCCACACGGTGGAGGAGAGCCGGCACACGGCCTAGCGGGGCGACACCGTCACGGACGGCAAGATCCCGAGGCGGCCGCCGTCCCCCGGACGGCAAGGTCCCGAGTCGCACCGTCCCCCGGACACCACCATCCCCTGCCGTATCGATCCGGCCCGGCCGCCTACGCGGCCAGGTCGTTCTCCCCCGACCCGATGCGCGGCTCGGGGATGTCCAGCGTCTCCGGTCGCGGGCAGCGCTTCGCGGCGCTCCGGGAGCGGACCAGCCGGGCGCCGTGCCGGGAGCGGGCGACGGCGGAGACGACCGGGGTCAGCAGGGCGTGGGCGACGGGCGCGAGGAGCAGGGTCACCGCCGTACCGAGGGCGAAACCGCCGATGACGTCGGTCGGGTAGTGCACGCCCATGTAGACGCGGCAGAAGCCCTCGGCGAAGGCGAGCGCGATGGCGGCGAGGCCGAACTTCCGGTGGGCGACGAAGATCCCGACGCCGATCGCCATCGCCATCGTGGAGTGGTCGCTGACGAAGGAGAAGTCGGTCTTGCCGTCGACGAGGACCTCAAGGCCCTGATGGTCGTTGAACGGCCGGGGTCGCTCGACGAACCCCCGGATCGGGATGTTGATCAGCAGCGCGACACCCGCGGCGAGCGGCGCCCAGACGAGACCCGTGACGGCGGAGACGGAGTCGTTCAGCGTGCCGCGCCGACGGACGCTCCACCAGCACCAGAGCGCGACGAGGACGAGGCCGAGCATGATCCCGTACTCGCCGACGAACTCCATGACACGGTCGAACCACGGCGGGGCTTCCCGCGCCAGCCCGTTGATGTCTCTGAGCAGGCTGACATCGGGGTTCGAACCATCCGATGCGAGTTCAGCCATTGCTGCGGCCCCTTGCCTTGTCACGTGAGTCGACCGTGGGCGGTCGTATCAGGGAACGAACCGCCTGAGGCGTGCGTTCCGCTCTTCCTCGACGATCACGACGACGTTACCGAAGAGTGACACGTCATCGCAGCTCAGGGCCTGTGCTTTACGGAGAGTTCCGGCCATGTCCGACAGTTCGTCAGCTCTGCGGCAGATGCGTCGGCAGCGCCGACGCGCCCTCCTTGGTGACCCGCGTCGCCCCGAAGTAGTCGGGGGTGTCCATCTTGGTGAAGCGGATCACGGCCCCGGTGCGCGGAGCGTCGATCATGTAGCCGCCGCCGACGTAGATGCCGACGTGCCTGATGGCACGGGAGTTCGTCAGATCGTCGGAGAAGAAGACGAGGTCCCCGGGGAGCAGTTCGGCGCGGGACGGATGCGGCCCCGCGTTGTACTGGTCGTTCGCGACACGCGGCAGCTCGACACCGACGGTCCTGTACGCGGCCTGCGTCAGCCCGGAGCAGTCGAATCGGCCATTCTGCGCGGCCGTTCCCGTACCGCCCCAGAGATAGGGCGTACCGAGCTTCTGCTGTGCGAAGTTGATCGCCCCGGCGGCCTGCCGCGAGGGTTCGACCCGACCGAGGGGCCGCGCGAAGCTCTTCTCCAGGGAGCGGATGATCTTCACGTAGTTCTGCGTCTCGCTGATGCGCGGCACGCCGCCGGACTTTATGACGCGGTACGCCCCGGCGTTGTACGCGGCGAGCATGTTGTTCGTCGCGTCGCCCGGCACGTCCTTCACATAGCCGGCGAGCTCACAGTCGTACGAGGCGGCGGACGGGATCGCGTCGGCGGGGTCCCAGACGTCCCGGTCGCCGTCCTTGTCGCCGTCGATGCCGTGACCGGCCCACGTGCCGGGGATGAACTGGGCGATGCCCATGGCGTTGGCGGGCGAGACGATCCGCGGGTTCCAGCCGCTCTCCTGATAGAGCTGCGCGGCGAGCAGGGCGGGGTTGATGGCGGGGCAGAGGTTGCCCCACTTCTGCACCAGCCCCTGGTACGCGGCAGGTACTGCCCCCTTGGCGAGCCCGACGGTGCCGTTCTTGGCATCGCCCGCACCACCGAGGAGTCCGGCGGCGGCGGAGTACGTTCCGACGACGAGCAGCGCGACGAAGCTGAGACACACCCCGAAGACACCACCGGCCACCAGCCACGCCTTGCCGGCCTTGCCCGCCTTACGCACCGTCAACCACCCCTCGGTTCCTGGCAGTACGCCCCGCCCCAGTCTAGGCGGCGGGGCGCGGCACGGGGGCGTTCCGTGACGCGCCGCTCACGCGCCGATCGGGTGGCGGACCGAAGGCGGGCGCCGCATACGCGCTGATCGGGTGGCGGATGCGCATGCGCGCCGGTCGCGCGCCGATCGGGTGGTCGGGGCCGAGTGCGCGCGCCGCACGGGTGGTCGGTGCCGAGTACGCGCGCCGCTCGGGTGGTCGATCGCGTACTCGCGCCGCCCACGCGCTCATGTGGACCCCGGTTGAGTACGTGTACTCAACCGCCCCGGACCGGCGCGCCGTAGCGTCGCGCCCATGACGCCGAGCACCACTCCCGCACCAGCACCCACACCCGCACCCACACGCACACCCGCACACGCCCCACGGAGCCGCTTCCGGGCCCTGGTGTTCGTGGCGCTCGCCGCCGTCACCGCCGTCACAGCCACCGCGTGCTCCGTACTGGCCGGCAGGGAGTACCCGACCGTCGACCCCACCACCGTCGTCACACGGGTGCAGGCGCGGTCCCAGTGGGCCTACGACGCGATGGACCTGCCGGCCGCGACCCCCGTGAAGGGCGGCAGGGTCACCACCGCCCATACCTGCTACGAGCGGTGGGCCATCGACGAGGTGGACCTCGACGTCGCCTCGTTCGCGTTCGACTGGTCCGTGCCCGACGTCCGGGCCGACCGGGCCCGCGCCGCCGACCGGCGGCTGCGCGAGGCGTTCACCGGGGCGGGCTGGAAGCTCACGTACGACGGACACCGCCAGGGCAAGGGCTCGCTGTCCCTCGGCTTCCGCTTCGAGGACCCCGCGACGGGAGACACGTTCCACCTCGCCTGGCACGACACGACGGAGACCCTCTTCTTCGACTCCTCCACGTCCTGCGCCCAGTTGCCCGGGGAGTACCTCTCCGGCTCCTGGCAGAGCGCCGAGTGGAGCCCGCGCACCGGCGCCTGACCAGGGCTCGCCACCACCCCAAGAGTGCAACAACGACAGTCATTGCCCGGAGTCACCCTCCGTGATACACAGAGTGACCATACGCTTCTTCGTATGGAAACCGGCCACACCGTCGCAGGTCAAGACGGCCAGATCGGTCATGTGTGCGGGGATCGGGTAAAGAGAGCCGTCAAGCCGTCACACGCGGGCGGTTTCATCAGCGAAGATAGGGCGATGACCCATGCCATCAGGCAGGGGCGACGAACTACCCAACAGGGGCGGTGAGTTACATGTACCTGGCGGCCGAGAAGGGCGACATCACCACCATCATCGGTGGAATCGCCCCGAACTGGGGGCCTTTCGGGAGCCTGGGCAATGAAGCCAAGGTGATGATCGAGGTCGTGATGGCCGTGGCCATCCTGCTCTGCCTCGGCATCGCCATCTGGGGTGCGGCGAAGCAGCGCATCGGCGCGACCGCCCTCAGGGACACGTTCAGCGCCGAGCAGGGCAAGGGCCTGATCGTGGCAGGGCTCACCGGGGTCTTCATCATCGGATCACTGGGGACGCTGTTCACGATCGTGTACGGGATGGCCGTCTAACCACCGAGGTCGGTTGCTTTCCTGATGTCCAGTCACCACACGGTTGAGAGGGCGTGCTTGCCATGAGCCTCGGCGACGACAACGACGGCTTCGGCGGCTCGGGCCAGACCCGCACGCGCCTTCCCGAGGGCGGCACCGGCGACGTCTACGGCGGCGCCCGCCGCCCACCGGCCCGCAACTCGCGCTCGCTCATCACGGTCGTGGGCGTGGTGGTCCTGCTGATCGCCGCGATCGCCTTCGCCAACAGAGGCAACGGCGACGACACGACGACGACGGGCGCCGCCCGCGACAAGGCGGCCGGCTCGGACGCCCCGACGACGGCGACGGGCGTCCGCCCGGTGACGGGCAAGAACGGCCAGATCCCGACGGGCTTCGCCCGGGACGAGCAGGGGGCGCAGAGCGCGGCGTCGAACTACGCGGTGGCGTTGGGGTCGGACGGGATGTTCAAGCGAGACACCCGTCATCAGCTCGTCGACACCATCTACACGCCCCAAGCCGCCGCACGGCTCAAGGGCCCTCAGGACGCGGCGTACTCGGCCGACTTCCTCGGGAAGATGGGCCTCGACGCCGACGGCAACGCGCCGCGCGGCAGCACCTTCGTCTCCCGCACGATCCCGGTGGGCACCAAGGTGGAGAGCTTCGACGGGAACACCGCCAAGGTCTCCGTCTGGTACACCGGCCTGATCGGCATGTCGGGCACCGGCTCCACCGACCCCGTACGCACCACGTGGAAGACCTGGACCTTCGACCTCGCCTGGACGGACAACGACTGGAAGGTCACGGCCGACACGGAGAAGGACGGCCCCGCGCCCGTTCCCGGCGACGTCGCGGCGTCCAGCGCCGAAGACATCAGCAAGGCCGTCGCGGAATTCGGAGGGTTCACCTATGCCCGGTAGTCCCGGCACTCGAACCGGCTCCCCCACCCGGGCCCGCTCCTTCACCACCCTGGTGGTGGGTCTGCAGACCACGGCCTTCCTCTTCGCCGCGCGGGCGACGGCCGCGCCCACGCCGACGCCCACGCCGTCCTCCACCGGCGCCAGCGAGTGCCGCTACCTCAGCGGGCACGCCAAGCGCTACTGCGAGCAGGGAGAGAGCAGCGGTTCGGGCGGCACCAGCGGCCCGCCCGACCCCACCACCGCCCTGGACCCCCTCTCCTCCCTCGCCCGCGGCTGCGCCGACGCCGCCGTCGCCATCGTCGACAAGCTCTCCCAGGCCGTCAAAGAGACCGCCGACGTCGACTTCACCAACCTCGAGTTCCTCGGCCGCTACGCCATCGTCTTCGCCGCCGCCACCGTCCTCACCCTCCTCCTCTGGCTCCTCGCCGTCGCCAAGCGCGCCATCCGCGGCGTCCCCCTCACCACCGCCATCTCCGAGGCCATCGGCTTCCTCTGGCTGACCGTCCTCGCCTCCGCCTTCACCCCGCTGATCCTCTACACCGTCGTCAACGCCACCGACGCCGTCACCGAGGTCATCGCCTCCGGCACCGGCCAGCAGACCGACGCCTTCTTCGGCAGCTTCAAGGAAGCGCTGCAGAAGGGCGACAGCATCGGCGGCGGGCCGATCATGCTGATCATCGTCTCGCTGGTCAGCATCCTCGCCGCCGGCGTGCTCTACCTCGAACTGTTCCTGCGCGCCGTCCTGCTCTACGTCGGCGCACTCCTCGGCGTCGTCGTCTACTCCGGGCTCGTCGACAAGAACATGTGGGGCCACGTACGCCGCTGGGCCGGGATCATGATCGCGGTGATCCTCGTCAAGCCGGTCATCGTCATCGTCCTCGGCCTCGCCGGAGCACTCTCCTCCGGGACCGGACCCGACTCGTTCTCCGCCGTCGTCTCGGGGCTCGCGATCATCCTGCTCGCCATCTTCGCCTCCGCGATGATCTACCGCTTCGTCCCCGGCTTCGGCGACGAGATCGTCGCCTCCCGCAGCAACCGTCTCCACCGCGCCGGCGAGAACGCCGCCGCCGCCGTCATCTCCTCCCCCGCCTCCCTCGTCTCCCAGGGCATCAAGACCCACAGCGCCCGTGGCGACGGCGGAGGCAACTCCAACGGCTCCAACAACGCCCCGCGCCCCGCCAACCCCCTCTCGGGCGGCGTCGCCGCCCACAGCAGCCGCGGGGGCTCGGCCGGGGGCGGCGGCGGATCTGTCCCCTCCGCCGCACCCCCGCCGCGTAGCAGCAGCAGCCCCACATCGGGCACCCCGCACAGCAACCGCAACAACACAGGAAGCACTGGAGGTGGAGGGCGTTGACGACCCAGTCCCAGCCGGTCACGCCCCGCCGTACGTATCTCATCGGCCGCGCCCGGCCGAACGCGATCGTCGGCAAGAACCGCGAAACCGGCGAGATCGCCCTGATCATCGCCGGTGCGTTCCTCGGCATGATGAGCGGACTCCTCGTCCCCGTCCTCACCCTGCGGATCGTGCTGCTCACCGGCTTCCCGATGCTGGCACTGGCCGCCGTGTACGTCCCGTACAAGCACCGCACCTTCTACAAATGGTTCGAGATCAACCGCAGCTACAAGCGGAGCCTGAAGCGCGGCACCGCCTACCGCTCCGCGGCCGCCGAAGCCGGCACCCGGCTCGACGGCCGCGAGGTCGAGATCGGACCGCCGCCCGGCATCGGCCGGATCAACTGGCTCTCCGCCCCCTTCGGCCCCGACGAGATCGCCGTCCTCCTCCACGCCGACCGCCGCACCGTCACCGCCGCCATCGAGATCGAGGGCCCCGGCGTCGGCCTGCGCGACAGCGAGGACCAGGAAGCCCTGGTGGACCGTTTCGGCACGCTCCTGAAGCACGTCGCCAACGGGGACGGCTTCGTCACCCGCCTCCAGATGCTCGCCCGCACCCTCCCCGCCGACCCGGACGCCCACGCCAAGGACGTCGCCCAGCGCGGCGACACCCAGGCCCCCGGCTGGCTCCAGGAGTCGTACGAGCAGCTCCAGTCGATGGTCTCCACCTCCAGCGAGCAGCACCGGGCCTACCTCGTGGCCTGTATGCACTACACCCGCGAACTCGCCGCCGAGGCCAACGCCATGGCCCGCGCCGCCCGCCACACCTCCGGCGCCCGCAAGCTCGACCGCGACGGCGGCCTCGCCGTCGTCATGGCCCGCGAGCTCACCGACATCTGCGCCCGCCTCGCCGAGGCCGACATCCGCGTACGCCAGCCCCTCGGCCAGTCCCGGCTCGCCTCCCTCGTGCACTCCATGTACGACCCGGACCACCCCATCGACCACATCCAGGCCATGACGAAACGAAACGCTTGGCCCGCCGAACTCGACGCCATGGAGCCCACCTACCTCCAGGCCAAGACCCGCGAGTCCTCCACCCGCGCCCCCTGGTGCCACGCCACCGCCTGGGTGAAGGAGTGGCCGATGACCCCCGTCGGCGTCAACTTCCTCGCCCCGCTGCTCGTCCACACCCCGGACGTGATCCGTACGGTCGCCGTGACCATGGACCTCGAACCCACCGAGGTCGCCATCGAGCGGATGCTCACCGAGAAGACCAACGACGAGGCCGAGGCCTCCCGACAGGCCAAGATGAACCGCACGGTCGACCCGCGCGACATCGCCGCGCACGGCCGACTCGACCAGCGCGGCGAAGACCTCGCCAGCGGCGCCGCGGGCGTCAACCTCGTCGGGTACATCACCGTGTCGTCGCGCTCGCCCGAGGCCCTGGCCAGGGACAAGCGCACGATCAGGGCCTCCGCCGGCAAGTCGTACCTGAAGCTGGAGTGGTGCGACCGCGAACACCACCGGGCCTTTGTGAACACGCTTCCGTTCGCCACCGGCATCCGCCGCTGAAGGGGCCAGACTGATGCGAGACCCACTCTCCGCCCTCACCGATGCCTTCACGTCCTTCGTCTTCGGCAAGGTGGAGACGACACGTCTGCCCGTCCGCACCTCCACCGGCCAGGCCCAGGCCGTCTATCTGCCCACCGCCGCCCCCGGCCTCGGCGACTCGGGCGTGATCATCGGCCGCGAGGTCTACAGCGGCAAGGGCTACATCTACGACCCCTTCCAGCTGTACGGCCAGCAGCTCCCGGCCCCCCACTGGCTGGTCCTCGGCGAGTCCGGCAACGGCAAGTCCGCGCTGGAGAAGACGTACGTCCTGCGGCAGTTGCGGTTCCGCGACCGTCAGGTCGTCGTCCTCGACGCCCAGGGCGAGGACGGCGTCGGCGAATGGAACCTCATCGCGCAGGAGCTGGGGATAACCCCCATCCGCCTCGACCCGATGGTCGCCGTCGACGCCGGCATCCGGCTCAACCCGCTCGACCCGTCGATCACCACGACCGGGCAGCTCGCCCTGCTCCGTACGATCATCGAGGTCGCGATGGGGCACGGCCTGGACGAGCGCTCCGGCTTCGCGCTCAAGGTCGCCCACGCGTACGTCAACGAGCACATCAACGACCGCCAGCCGATCCTCACCGACATCGTCGAGCAGCTACGCCATCCGGAGGCGGAGTCGGCCGAGGCGATGAACGTCGACATAGACGATGTACGCGCCTGGGGTCTGGACGTCGCGCTCGTCCTGGACCGGCTGGTCGACGGCGACCTGCGCGGCATGTTCGACGGCCCGACGACCGTCGGCATCGACCTCGACGCGCCGCTCATCGTCTTCGACCTGTCCCACATCGACCGCAACTCCATCGCCATGCCGATCCTCATGGCGATCGTCGGCGTATGGCTGGAGCACACCTGGATCCGCCCCGACCGGAAGAAGCGCATCTTCCTGGTCGAGGAGGCCTGGCACATCATCAACAGCCCGTTCGTGGCCCAGCTGTTCCAGCGCCTGCTGAAGTTCGGACGACGGCTCGGCCTGTCCTTCGTCGCCGTCGTCCACCACCTCTCGGACGTCGTCGACGGGGCGGCGGCCAGGGAGGCCGCGGCCATCCTCAAGATGGCCTCGACCAGGACCATTTATGCCCAGAAAGCCGACGAGGCGAGGGCGACGGGACGGGTGCTCGGCCTGCCGAGGTGGGCGGTCGAGATCATCCCGACGCTCACCCCAGGCATCGCCGTCTGGGACGTCAACGGCAATGTGCAGGTGGTCAAGCACCTCATCACCGAGAAGGAACGGCCGCTGGTCTACACCGACCGCGCCATGACCGAGTCGTCCGTCGACCCGTCCCTCGACCCGGAACTGGAATGGGAGACGGAACAGCGCGCCGCCCTCATCGAGCAGCAGCTGAACGACCCCTCGCAGTCGACGGTGGCGTGAGATGTCGAGGGACCGTCAGGAGAGACAGCAAGGAGGGATCCCGGACGGGCTCGTCCTCGGACTCGTCGGCTTCGTCCTCGGCCTGACCGTGCTCGTCTGGACCGCGACCGGCCTGGCCGCCCTGCTCTCCAAGGGCGCCTGGCCGGCCGGGGTCACCTTCACCAGCACGCCGATGGCCGTACGCGCCCTGATCGGCAACCCGCAGGACCTGTCGGGCGCATGGCCCGGCACCCCGGCGGGCGAGCTGTCGGGGTACGGGCTGTTCTGGGGACTGCTCATCGGCGAACTGATGGTGCTGGTGGTCCTCACGGTGTTCGCGGTGGGGACGCTGGCCCGGTGGAGAGCGGTACGGACGGGCAGACGGGCGGCCTACGGCAAGGCGCCGGTCACGCCCCGGGTCCAGGCCCCGCTCACCCAGCCGGTCGCACCACCGGTGCCGCAGCCGGTCACCACCGCGGCGGAGACCCTCGTACAGCCCACGGTCCCACCGACGACCCCGACCGCCCTGGCGGCCCCCACCCCGGGGCCCGTCGCTCCGGCCGCCCCCACCCCCCAGACCGTCGTCCCCTCCCCCCGCACGCCGCGCCTCCTCTACGGCACCCCCGCCACCCGCCGCCCCGCCGCGCTCCAGGCCGTCCAGGACGCCGAGGGCCCCGCCCTCGTCGTCACCTCGGACCCCACCGTCTGGGCCGACACCAAGGACGCCCGCGGCAAGCTCGGCCCCGTCCTCGTCTACGACCCCGGCCACCTCTGCGACACGCCCGCCCGCCTCCACTGGTCGCCGTCCGCCGGCTGCGAGGACCCGGCCACGGCCCAGGAGCGGGCGGTCGCCCTGCTCGCCCCCGTACGCCCGCCGTCCCGTCTGGACGCCGCGGTCGCCGACACCGCGGAAACGCTCCTGCGCTGCTGGCTGCACGCCGCCGCTCTGGACGAGCGCCCGTTCAAGCAGGTCCACCGCTGGGCCCAGGGCGCAGGAGCCCACGAGCCCGTACGGATCCTCCGTACGCACCCCAAGGCAGCCTCGGGTCATGCCGGACTCCTGGAGTCCGCGCTCACCGCGCATCCGGAACGGCGCGAGATCGCCCAGGAGTTGACCGCACGGGCGCTCTCCGCGCTCTCGTCGATCCACATCAGGGACGCCTGCACCCCGAATCGAACGGATTCGCTGACGCTGGAATCTTTCGTCGCCGAAGGGGGCACCCTCTATGTGGTCGGTGAAACCATCGAGGACCCACGCACCCGCCCCGGCGCGATGCCTCTGCTCACCGCCCTCACCGCAAGCGTGGTCGAGCACGGCCGCCGCATGGCCGCACGGTCATCCGACGGTCGGCTCGACCCACCACTGACGCTCGTCCTCGACGACGTCGCCGCAGTGGCTCCCCTTCCCCGGCTCCCGGAGCTGCTGGCAAGCGGCCAGGACCAGGGCATGCCGACCCTGGTCCTGCTCCGCTCCCAGGAACAGGCCCGAGCCCGCTGGCCGGAGCCCCTGCCCCAGCCCTAGGGCTGCCGAGCGGACCGGAGTCCTGCGCCCAGCGGCGAGTTCAGCGAGGCGGCCCTGCGGTAGCCCCGGCGTTACGCCGTCGGCCGCCGGATCTCGTACTCCAGCTCGTGCGCGGAGTCGTCGCCCGGCACAGCCACCCGGTCGCCCGTCGCCTCGAACCCGAAGCGGCGGTAGAAGGCGGCGGCCCGCGCGTTCTCCTCGTGCACATACAGCCGCACCCGCCGCACCGCCGGCTCCGGCAGCGACCAGGACCACTCCACACCCGCCCGGAACAGCGCCTCCGTCACACCCGTACCGCGGGCCTCCGGCCGCACGTAGACGCCCACGATGTGCGTCTGGTCGACCTTCGCCGCCTCGCCGAACCGCACCTCGTCCGAAGGCCGCTCCACCAGCACCGAGATCGTGCCCGCCCAGCTCCCGTCCGGGGCCTCGGCCACGAACTGACGGGCGCTCGTCCCGCTCTCGGACGCGCTCTCCGCCCGCTCCTGCCAGAACGAGTCGGGCCGGGCGGCCGCGGCCTCGTGGGTGTCCAGGAAGGCGATGCCCGCCACCGGGTCCTGGAGCGCGGCGAGACGGATCTCCCGGGTCTTCTCCCATTCGTCGGCGCGGATGACACGTATCAAGTAGTCCATGACCGTGATCCTCGCTGCCGTACACCACCACCGACAACCTCTTTCTCCCCGTCGTACCCCGGTACTACGTCACAGGCCCCGCTCCCGCCCACGGTCGGACGATCCGCCGCCGCCCGCTCCGTAGCGTCGTGGACATGATCCGAGCAGAAGAACTCACCAAGCGGTACGGCGCCAGGACCGTGGTCCAGGACCTCAGCTTCACCGTCCGCCCCGGCACCGTCACCGGCTTCCTCGGCCCCAACGGCGCCGGGAAGTCCACCACCATGCGGATGCTCCTCGGCCTCGACGCACCCACCCGCGGCCGTTCCACCATCGGCGGCCGCGCCTACGCCGGCCACCTCGCACCCCTCACCCAGGTCGGCGCGCTCCTCGAGGCCCGCTCGATCCACCCCGGCCGCTCCGCCTTCCACCACCTCATGGCGCTCGCCCACACCCACGGCATCCCGCGCTCCCGCGTCGAGCACGTCCTCGGCCTCACCGGCCTCACCGAGGTCGCCCGCCGCCGCGTCAAGGGCTTCTCGCTCGGCATGGGCCAGCGCCTCGGCATCGCCGCCGCGCTGCTCGGCGACCCGGAGACGGTCGTCCTCGACGAGCCGGTCAACGGCCTCGACCCCGAGGGCGTGCTGTGGATTCGGACACTCCTCAAGTCGCTCGCCGCAGAAGGCCGTACGGTCCTGGTCTCCTCCCACCTGATGAGCGAGATGGCGCTGACCGCAGACCATCTGATCGTCATCGGCAAGGGCCGGCTGCTCGCCGACACCACCGTCGACGCGCTCGTACGGGAGTCCGGCGGCGCCTCGGTCAAGGTCGTCACCCCCGACGCGGACCGCCTCGGCGCCCTTCTCCTCCCCAAGGCACAGGTCGTCACGGAGGCCGCCGACACCCTCCGCGTCACCGGCGTCGAAGCGGCGGACATCGGCCGCGCGGCCGCCGCCCACGGCGTACCGCTCTTCGAACTCACCCCGCAGACCGCCTCGCTGGAGCAGGCGTTCATGGACCTCACCCACGACTCGGTCGAGTACCAGGGAGCCGCAGCATGAGCACCACGACCACGACCACGAACACGTACCGCGTCACCCCGACCCGCGTCCTGCGCTCCGAATGGCACAAGCTGTGGACGGTCCGCTCGACCTGGATCACCGTCCTCGCCTCGGCCGCGTTCCTCCTCGGCGTCGGCATCCTCATGGGCGCCACCTACACCTCCGACGGCGGCGACTCCGACGTCGACACGGTCGTCCTCAGTCTCTACGGCTCCCAGCTCGGCGGGATCTGCCTCGCCGTCCTTGGCATCCTCGTCACGGCGGGCGAGTACTCCACCGGTCTGATCAGAGCCTCCATGACCGCCGTTCCGCGCCGCACACCGGTCCTGTGGGCGAAGGCCACCGTCTTCACGGCCGTCGTCTTCACGGTCTCCTTCGTCACCGCCCTGATCACCTTCCTCGCCGCGCAGATCTTCCTCTCCGACTCCGACCAGGCGGCCTCCCTCGCCGACGACGGGGTCCTGGCCGCCATCGCGGGCAACGCCGCCGGCGTCACCCTGCTCAGCCTGATCGCCCTCGGCCTCGGCGCCACGCTGCGCTCGGTACCGGGCGGCATCGGGGCCTTCATCGGCGGAGTCCTGATCCTCCCCGAGGTCCTCGGAATGCTCCCGTACGACGCGGTCGAGACCGCCGTCAGGTACTTCCCCACCCAGGCTGCCGGGGTCCTCGGCTCCGCCGACCCCCTGCCGAACGCCGCCTCCCCCGGCGGCGCGCTGCTCGCCCTGTGCCTGTGGGCCGCGGCGACCCTGATCGTCCCGGCGCTGTTGCTCAAGCGCCGAGATGTATGACGATGAGCGGATGATCACGGAGAAGGGGCCCGGCACCGAGGAGGAACCCCTCAGCCGGTACCTCCAGCGACAGACCCGGCGGGCACGGGCCTTCGACGCCCGCCGCCCCTGGGTCTGGGACGGACTGCTCACCGCCTTCTGGACGGGGGCCGCCCTGATCGACGCGATGGGCGGCTGGCGCAACATCGCCCGCGACCCGTCCGTATCGGTCTGGCTGGTCCTCGCCCTGAGCCTGGCCCTCTCCGTGCCGCTGCTGTGGCGCCGCCGCCGGCCCATGGCCGTGCTGGCCGTGATGGCAGGCGCCTCCTTCCTCAGCAACTGGACCGGCGCCTTCCTCCAGGCCGGCTTCCTCCAGGCAATCGTCGTCTTCCACATCGCCCTCCGGCTGCCCCTGCGGATGCTGCTGTGGTCGCTCGCGCTGATCACGCCACCGCTGGTGGTGGGCGCGATCCGCTTCCCGGTGGGCGGTGGGGACCAGCAGGTCGTCCCCACCCTGTGGGCGTACGCGATGGTCGCCCTGCTCGGCATCGCGGTCCGCTCCCGGCAGGACCACACCGCCGCCCTCGTCGACCGGGCCCGCCGCCTGGAGGTCGAGCGCGACCAGCAGGCCCAGCTAGCGGCGGCCGCCGAACGCACCCGGATCGCCCGCGAGATGCACGACATCATCGGCCACAACCTCTCGGTCATCACCGGCCTCGCGGACGGCGGCAAGTACGCCGCCGCGAAGAGCCCCGAGCGCGCCGCCGAGGCCCTCGACGCCATCGGCACGACCAGCCGGCAGGCCCTCGCCGAACTCCGTCGCCTGCTGCGCGGAGAGGCCGTACGCGATCCGCAACCCACGCTGGCCGACCTGGACGCCCTGATCGCCGGAGTTCGGAAAGCGGGCCTGCCGGTACGACTGGACGACCACGGCGACGCCCAACCCCTGGCGACAGGCGCGCAGCTGACGGTCTACCGGGTAATCCAGGAGGCCCTGACGAACACCCTCAAGCACGCGGGAACGGGCGCAGAGGCAACGGTCCTCCTCTCCTACGGGCAGGAGGAGTTGACGGTCGAGGTGACGGACACGGGCGGCCCCGGAAGCGACATCATCGGCACCGGCCAGGGAGTTACGGGCATGCGCGAGCGCGCCGCCCTCTATGACGGCACACTCGAAGCGGGCCCGCTGCCGACCGGCGGCTGGCGCGTACGACTCCGACTCCCACTGGAGGATTCCCGCTCGTGACGACGGTGCTGATCGCGGACGACCAGGCGATGCAACGCTTCGGCTTCCGCATGTTGCTGGAGAGCCAGGACGACATGACGGTCGTCGGCGAGGCCCCGAACGGCAGCGAGGCGATCCGCATGGTGGAGCGGTACCACCCCGACGTCGTCCTGATGGACATCCGGATGCCGGGCCTCGACGGCATCGAGGCCACGCGGCGCATCGTCGCCACCGGCGCCCGCACCCGCGTCCTGATCGTCACGACCTTCGACCTCGACGAGTACGCCTACGACGGGCTCCGCGCCGGCGCCAGCGGCTTCCTGGTGAAGGACGCCCAGCCGGAGGAGCTCCTGTCGGGCATCCGCGCGGTGGCCGCCGGCGACGCGGTGGTGGCCCCCAGCCTCACCCGCCGTCTCCTGGACGCCTACATCCACCACCTCCCGTCCACCCCGGGCCGGCCACGCGAGGACCCGCGCGTCGCGGCTCTCACGGACCGGGAACGCGAGATCCTCACCGTCATCGCCCAGGGCTGGTCGAACACGGAGATCGCCGAACGCCTCCACCTCGCGGAATCGACGGTGAAGACCCACGTGAGCCGCATCCTGTCGAAGACGGGCGCGAGAGACCGCGTCCAGGCGGTCATCCTGGCGTACGACACCCAACTGGTGACGCCGACCTAGCCCACGCCCCCGCGGCGGCGGGACCCGGTCAGTGCAGATCAGTGCAGATGCGCCTTCAGCCCGTGCCGGTGGTCGACGGGACACCGGAACAACCACAACTCACCGGCCCGCCCGACGTCCACGCCCGTGACGTCACCACTCGAGACGGCGAAGAGCAACTCCGTCTCCCGGTCACAGACACCGCACCGGAACACGGCGGGATCCGTGATGCACCATCGCGGAAACCCACCGAGCTTCCAGACGTCATAGCGGCTGACAGCGTCGTCCGCCTTGTCATCCGCGAGCTCCACCGTGAACGTGCAGGCCCGAGGCACAAGTTCTTCCTCAGCCCGTTCGGGACCCGGCCCGACCTGGCCCTGAAGGCCGGCCATGTCGGCGGCCCTCCGCCACCGCACTTCCACCATGGGTCCGCCCTCGGCCTGCCATTCCGGCGCCTCGTCCCAGTGCTCGTTGGGACACCAGAGCACCTGGAGCAGATCCACGTCTTCGGGCCACCACTCCCCGGGCACGTCCCGGCGATGGAACTGCGCCACGGGCACCATCGCCACCGCCGTCTCCCCGGACGGCTCCTGGTCATCCGGCACGGAACAGCACGGCCATGCCTCGTCGGCCGGCCACAACAGAGGCCCTCCGATAGAGCTGTCCTGGGGTCCCGGAGTGCCCTGCGAGGGATGCAGGAGCAGGGCACTTCTCGACGTCGTCGTCTTGGGCATGACAGGATCGTAAACGCTCGTAAACGCAGAAAAGCCCCGCACCATAAGGTGCGGGGCTTTCCCACAATGATTGTTCGGCGGCGTCCTACTCTCCCACAGGGTCCCCCCTGCAGTACCATCGGCGCTGAAAGGCTTAGCTTCCGGGTTCGGAATGTAACCGGGCGTTTCCCTAACGCTATGACCACCGAAACACTATGAAGTTAACCAACCGGGCACTGCGTCTAATTAAACACAGCACGGTCGTTACTTCAGAACTAACACAGTGGACGCGAGCAACTGAGGACAAGCCCTCGGCCTATTAGTACCGGTCAGCTCCACCCATTACTGGGCTTCCACATCCGGCCTATCAACCCAGTCGTCTACTGGGAGCCT